>NZ_NXGO01000034.1:0-1234 GCF_002774925.1 Candidatus Hodgkinia cicadicola | reverse complement strand
TATCCTATAATTCTTATCTTAGGTTTAAATACTAATGAACATATTAATTTAAAGTCATTCGATCATGTATATTCTTCTTTCTAACCTTACTTATATAATATATAAGCAAATATTTACTTTCTAATGCTATAACAGGACCTTTTCAAGGTTATATTTTTATTTCTAATAAACCTGTAAGCAATTGGATCCAAACGAATAATTATATTCCTCTATAATGTTGGTTTGCTCCACTTTAAAGATCATATTTAAATAACTTAATAATAATTTTTAGATCTAACGAACATTATTTTATCCTTATCAATATAGATTTTTAACTTTAAATAATTAGTTATAATCATTATTTTTATATATCTCATTGTGTATAATTATCAATCTAAAAACAAAATCTTCAGATTATATCTGAAACATTATGTATTATTCATAATCAATCTCCTTGCAACATTTATCTATTTATTTATTGTAAACCATTTATCGTTTAATTATTTTATATGTTAATATATTTTTACAATCAATTCATCAATATATTAACCATTATAGGTTCTATCTACTTTTACTTCTATCCATAAATTTATAAACAACAATGAATTAAGTCTAAATTTCTGATTTATATCTCTAATTCTATAAGCATATAATGATAATTTAAAATAAAGCATAATATCGATCAATCATGATAATATTTTAATTTAAAAGATCAGGACTAAACGAAAATTGTTGTTTAAAGGTCAATCCTATTAGGATTTTATGAATTTTGTTTACTAGTTTATGTTAATTTTTTTTATTAATTAATAATTTTCGTTATAAAATATGTTATAAGTTGTATTATAATTAAACAAAAAAACCATCGATAACAACGAAATAACAATTATTATAATATAATATTAAATCAAATCTAAGTGTTATTTATAAATGTAGTATTATTTTAATAATTTATAAAAACAAGATGGTCTTTCAGTATGGCAAACAAGTCCAGTTTGTAATATTAATACACTAAAAACAAGGCAATCCGAATTACAATCGGTATATATTTGTTGAACTAAATGTAAATTTCCACTTTCTAATCCTTTCATTCAAATAGATTGATCAGTACGATTATAATAATGACAAAATTTTGTTACTAAAGTTAATCTTAAACATAATTCGTTTGTATAAGCAAACATAATTACTTCTTTTGAATAAAAATCTATTACAATAACCGGTATTAGATCTAAACTATTCAATTCTAAATTATTCATCC
>NZ_NXGO01000033.1:0-1240 GCF_002774925.1 Candidatus Hodgkinia cicadicola | reverse complement strand
TTTTTGAACCTGTATTCACCTTTGCCAGCTATACATCAAACCCAAGTTCTAGTCCACCATAGCAGCTTTGGGATTGGTTTTGTGGGAATTTAATCATTGGAGCTGCCATTATTAAATTCTTCTATATGTTATCAGAATGCGTCCTCTCAGATTACTTTTAGTGTTGAGAAAAATGTCACACACAGGACCATATCCAGTAAATGGGAGTGGGTGTTTTACCACAGTACTTTTTCCCAAAACTGACAGACAATGCTCATTTATCATAATGTGCAAGTGCATTATTATGATACACAAGATCCATGAGTTGCTTAACAGGATCTCTTTTGTATAATTTTTCATTAACAAAGCTATGAAGAGTCAGCTGATAATGTTAACAAAGCAGTTCAGAAGATGCAAACTGTATACTATTCACTGTCAGACTTGATTTATATCTTGCACCTGTTTGTAGAGAACATTGTATGTGGTTGTATTATTGATGTTATATTGTATGCTCTCATGTGCTTTGCTCCTTTTGTTTAAGCTTTTATTAATTCAATTGTGTTACTTGTGTTAGCTGATTTCTATATTTGTGATTATATTCTAGTATGTTTTGAGTATCATTTTTGGTGCTTTGTTTTACCTGTAAGCATTTATTATGAATTCTTTTAGCTCTCTTACTGTCCATTTCAGTATTGCAGTAAATTGTGCATTTTTTAAATTGCCTGTATAATTGTATCCTTTCTAAGCAAATTACTTTATAATTTGTGACAATTATAATTAATTCAAATTCGGTATGCAGGTAACTCATGCTGTAGTAACTGTACCAGCTTACTTTAATGATGCACAACGGCAGGCTACAAAAGATGCTGGAACTATTGCAGGATTAAATGTTATGAGAATTATTAACGAACCAACAGCAGCTGCTATAGCATATGGTTTAGATAAACGAGAAGGTGAAAAGAATGTACTTGTATTTGACTTGGGAGGTGGTACTTTTGACGTGTCTCTACTGACAATTGATAATGGTGTATTTGAGGTGAGTATATGTTATAATGCCAAAGTGATGGTTGATTTATAATCATGATTATAATCTATGATGGATAATTTATAATTTATAATCAGTACATTTTTATTTTACGTACTTACTTATTTTAAATGTTTTGAAAAATATATAAGAAGTTATTTTTCTTAAAACCTTCTGGTTTATATTTTTTAAGGTCTTCGCTTATGTAATGGCTTCATATGAATTAATTATGGCTAT
>NZ_NXGO01000032.1:0-2524 GCF_002774925.1 Candidatus Hodgkinia cicadicola | reverse complement strand
CATCTACTTGTTGTTTATTAGTATGGGGTATTAATCTGGGTGTTTAATCTTTAAATGTTCTTATCTCTGATATGTTCTTTGATTAGAATTCTAATATTTTAATCTTATTTTTGTTATAATGTTGTTATTCTCATTAATTGATCTAATATCTGTTTAATGTTAAAGGTTAATAAATATCTATGACTTTGATTCAACGGTATAACAAATCTATGTCCATTTAAATGCCAGTGATGAATTTGGTTTGAATTTAGGATGTAGTTTATAAATTAAATTATTCTTTGATTTAGATCGATCGGAAGAATTCTAATATGTGTTAATATGTTTGTTATCAGATTTATCAAGTTTTTGTTTGTTCTTGGTAATAACTTTGGATTATTTAAAATGTTTTAATCATTCATTGTAATGTCGAGAAAAAACTTATAATATCTTTTAAGATCTATTGATAATAATATGTTTTCTTTTATATTTACCGAATTAACTGTCTTTGGTAGATCAATCAATGATCTAGTAATAATAGGTTGTTGTTTTGTTATGGAAATGAAGGATCAATAAATTGTTCTTTTATTAGTTTAATATTTTTAATATTATATTTTATACCATTTTGTTATTTTCTTGCTGTTGTTCAATATTCATAAGCCTATATGTCAATGAAGTTTAATCCGATTTCTTTTAAAAACATAACAATATGGGCTTGTGCTAATGCACTGATACAAATAGTAATATTTAATCCTGTTTGGTTAATGTTTTCACATGAAATTGTTTCCGAAAATATCGATCAATCTTTTATTCCCAACGAAATGTTGTAGTTCTTATCAAAAGATGATGAGCTGAATCCTTTGAAGTCTTTCATTTTATGGGTGATAATATATATTAATTTATCCAAGAAATTATATAATCTCTTGGAACGTAATGTAACTTTAAATCCGATTATCTGATGTTTTTTAATCTTAAATCCTGATATTGCTGATTTAGCTTTAATTAATATTGGTTTTAACCCAGTAATCAAATGAATAATGGAAGTTACAAACCTATTGGAAGTCATACTGATTTTGTTGTTTATACCACCAGATAAGATAATTTTATTAATTTTAGGTAACATATGTACATTTTTAATTTCTAAAGTATGTATCAGATTTAACTTAGATATTAAACATCTATTAAAACTTGAATCCATTAGTTCAATTAAATAAGCTTTAAGTTGTTCTTGTTAACAACAAATCATCACTACTTCCAACAAATAAATAACCCAAACACTCAATGATCTTGACTATACCTCCTTGATTATATATTTTTTTGGATAACATGAATTAATCTTTAGATTTTTATTATCTTAAATTAACAATGTTCTTGTTCCTTTACTTTTAAGTATTAGTTTAAATAACATCATTAATCAATGAAAACATGTTTTGGTTAATAACTTTCAATTCTTTTAATATAGATCCAAATATTCTGGTACCTATGGGTTCTAACTTATCATTTAAGATTATTACGGAACTTTCATCAAACTTTATACATCCTAATATTCTATTGAATGGTCTAATACATCTGATTATCAAAGCATTAACAACACTACCTTGTTTAATTTTAGATCTTGTATACACAACAGTTGCTGAAGCTTTTATTACTTCTCCATATTTAGCTCAACGTTTGTTTGTTGAACCTATAATTTTAATACATCTGATGAATTTCACTCCAGAATTATCCCCAACCTTTATAATAGATCTGGGTAAAATCATTATATTATCTTTACAATAAATCAGGATTTATACTTAGATATTGGAATACAATTCTTAATTAAAAACCTTTGAACCAACTTTAAATCTGTTATCTTTATCTGATACTAAGTATTTCTTTGGTCTTGTTACTATCTTTATTATATTTTTGTTTTTGTTTTATTGATAACCAATACCACTTATTCTCATTAATAATGACCTTAATAATAGTTCAATTAACATGTCAATACCAATGATCCTACATGCATGATTAATATCGATTGTTAAGCTTATAATCTATAAATCTAAGAATAATATTTATAACTTCCTTAAAAGGAAGTGGCCCTAAATATTAACTATTAAATCTAATCTTAAGTACAAGATCCAAAGACCTCTTATTTTCTTGGTTGTGGTAGTGGTCCCAACATATCATTTTTGTTAATAAAGTACCATAAAACATTTCTTATCAATGCCCACACAACAGTTCTTCATGAGGCTAATAATATTACTTCTAAGAGAGTCAATTTATATACGTGTTATCCTTAGATATTTTGTTATTATGTTCAACGGATTCAATGTCCAATGAGACAACTAAATCCCAAGATCCCAATTCTTTTTTTCATGTATTTGTTCTTATCTCTTGTAACATCTTTATTTTAAATTGTTTATATATACCCAAACTTTTATACTACAAATACCATAGCTTGTTCGAACGTTCACATTGGTAAAAAGTATATTAGCAGAGAATGTTTGTAATGGCATTTTTCCTTCTATATGTCATACTGTTTGAGCAACATCTGTTCTATTTATTC
>NZ_NXGO01000031.1:0-7262 GCF_002774925.1 Candidatus Hodgkinia cicadicola | reverse complement strand
AAGGGTGTATGTGATTTAACTATTGGTCGAGATAAATGTGATTGTCTTGAATCACTGTTGATGAATGGAACCAAACAAAACCATCTAGGAAAAGTCATCGGTAATGAAACAGTTATAGCTTATCGCAACAAGGATTGGTATAGTTTAAAGATAACGAAGGATTGTGTAGTTAACACTAAGTTCGGTTGACGTAGACGATTAAGAACAACGAAATGTTATCAAATGCCAATAATGAAAGGTAGATTTGTCTCGATTATTAAATTCAATAAGAAATGGATTGTTAAATTAACTAAAAGTAATGCATTAACAATTGGCAATCCTCTCAAGGTTGTAGTACATCAAATGCTAACAACATGGATGCTTAAATCTAATAGACATTTAGATTCCGAACGATTAAATAGTATTAATTTAAAGAATATTAACATGGTGGACATGACTATGGCTGGTAGACACTTGTTAAATTCATTTACGAAACAGAATGATTGGAACTTTGATATGTTAACTAAACGAGATCTAATTCTTATTTGGAATAAATGTATTAATACTGAGAATAAAATTGATGAAAGTAGCTTCAATGTCCGTTTGATCAGAGGTGTTGGGGATATAATTATAGATTGAGTGGTCAATGCCTTGAAGAATGTTTTGCTTAGTAAAATTCAGATACTGGAACCGGATGTTGTTATTGAACGGATTACTACGTTGTTTAACAAAACACAAGGATCTATAGATAGGTTGTTTTACCAATCAGAACTTGTTCAATATTTAGAGCAATTAAACAGTTTAACTAAATTAGCTCAGAAGTTAAGAGTTACCAGTTTGGGATTAGATAATGTTGCTATTAGCAATGCCGAAACGAACTTAAGATACGTTCAACGATGACATTTAGGAAGACTTTGTCCGATTGAATCACCAGAAAGTCAGAACATTGGTTTGATTTTATCACTAGCATTACATACTAGTTTCGATGTAGATGGACAACTGTTAACAGCCTTTAACAATGGTGATATAAACAACAGCCACAACAAAATCATCTATTTAAATCATTACAATGAAATGTTGTACTTCGAAACAATAGCAAGTGGTTCCGATGAAGACCTTATAGAAGATGGTAATTATGATTCAGAACAAAACAATGTTGTTAGATTGGTAACTAAAGCTCAAGTGTTTTCACCTGTTGTGAACTTAATACCGTTTTTAAACCACAACGATCCAACCCGTGCTTTGATGGCAGCGAACATGTTGAAACAAGCCATACCATTGATCCATCCTCAACCACCATTAATTGGTACTGGATTAGAATCATCAGTGATGAAAGCAACAAATGATAATATCACGGCCAAACATACCAGCGTTGTTGTAAAGGTTGATGGAACGAAAGTGACAACGTACAAACCAGAAACAATGGGATACTGTTCTTATTTCATTCCGAATACAACAGGTATAGGTTGAAATGGATGTGAAAGATTTAGATCAGTTGTTAAAGTCGGACAGGTTATAAAACAAGGAGATGTTGTTGCCGAATGTCAATCCAGTTCCGGTGGTGAAATAAGTTTAGGTGTTAATTTGTTGGCTGCAATTATGTGTTGGAAAGGATATAACTATGAAGATTCTATCCTATTATCTGAAGATGTTGTTCGTAGAGGTTTACTACACTCCATGCATATAGTAAGCTTGGATGTTGAAGTGTTTAAAACAACAAACGGAGATGAGATATTAACTAATAAGTCAAATGTGGATGAGGCTGTTGGTGATAACAAATTGATGGATAATGGTTTTGTTAAAGTGGGTAGTTTGGTCAATGAAGGTGATGTTTTAGTTGGGAAGTTAACACCGATAGCTAGAAGTAAATCAACGGAAGCTAATGATTTAAGTCATTCGATGTTGACCAATGAAACCAGTGTTAGATATATTGATTCTTCGGTAAGAGTACCAATTGGTATCAGAAGAGCTGTAGTTCTCGAGATAACGAAGGAAGGAAACAAGATTGATCAAGTGAAGTTAAAACAACGTGAATGGATTGAAACTTTGGGTAATATTAATAAGAAATATTGAAGGAGATTGATGAAACTATCAGAACAAGGAGAGGTTAAAGTAAATGCTTCTGTTGTTAAGACAAGTATAAATATTATGGACTTTGATACCGATGATAAGCATCTGTTATCTGATTTGATGTTGTTGAAGAGGAATTTCTTGTTGGAAGTGAGACGGTTCATTAGATTATATAAACATAAATCAAATGTTCGTTTAACTTATACTTCGAGATCTAAATCACGGAATAAACGTGTTAACTTAGAGGTGATAAACAGAATCAAGATTAAACTGTTAGTTAGGAGATCGATTGAGGTTGGTGATAAGGTATGTGGACGGCATGGCAACAAAGGTGTGATATCGAGGATAGTTCCGAAGGAGGATATGCCATACTTAGCAGATGGGACCACCATAGACATTGTTATAAATCCATTGAGTATTCCATCTAGGATGAACGTTGGTCAGATATTAGAAATTCAGTTAGGATTGGTAAGTTATGGACTTGGGTTGGAGTATAAACATCTTGTTGATATTTATAAGAGAACAAATGACAAACGGTTGTTCATGGAACTCATAGGTAAAAAATTTACAGAGATAGATCCAAACATTGAAATCCAATCGTTATCCTTTGATGATGTGTTAGAGATGTCACAAGATCTGTCCAATGGAGTGGGGTTTGCTTGTCCGTTGGCAGATAAGTCTACCATTGAATTCTTTGATCAATTCAACAAACGTGTTAACAACCAAGACAGATTTAGTCAGTTACAATTATATGATGGTAGGGTGGGATTACCATTCGAAAGAAAGACAACCGTTGGTAAGTTGTATGTGTTAAAATTAGATCATTTAGTAGACAACAAAGTACATGTTCGATCTGTTGGTCCTTATTCTCATATCTTAAAACAACCTGTGAAAGGAAGAAACAACAGAGGAGGACAAAGGCTTGGAGAAATGGAGGTATGGGCGTTGCAGAGCTACGGTGTAGCATTCATGTTGAAGGAGAATTGTACCGCTAAATGTGATGATATTTTATCAAGGAAGGTAATAAAACAAAGTATTCTTAATAACAGGCCAAGGTTGGAATCTACTTGAGGTCAGAGCTTAGTGACTACGATCAGGGAAATGTTCTCACTGGTTGTTGAAGTTCAATGCAAGTAGATCCAAGAAGGTTGGGGGAAGGAGGTGATTTCCTGTTCAAGGAACGAAATGAATCAGTGTCAAGGATAAGAATCTTGTTGGCTTCACCTGAAACAATAATGTCCTACTCATATGGTGAAGTAACCGAAGCTGAAACGTTCGATGTTAAAACACGGAAAGCTGTTGTGGGAGGATTGTATTGTGAGAGGATATTTGGTCCACTTAATTGCAGAGGTTTATCCTTTGATCAAGAAGGGATACAAGAGGGCTTTATCGAAACCTTCCAAAGAAGTAGATTCGGACATATTCAGCTTGTTGTTCCGGTTGTACACCCATGATTTTATAAAACAGAACCAGATGTTTTAGCAACATTGATTGGTAAGTCAATTCCCGTTCTAAAGGAGATAGTATTATGTGATATGCATTTGATTTGTAAATCTTCGAGGTGCGATTACAACGTTGGTCAACTTATTCATTCCGATGATTACTTGAAGATTAGGAACGATGTTCACAACGTTGAGGTACTTTCGGGTGGTGAAGCAATATCGAAATTACTATCAGATGTTAATATTAAGGAAATCTGTAATAGATTGGAATTAAGATGTTCATCTGAATCTTCGGTTAAAGCACTTAACAAGTTAAGGGATAAAATAGAGTTAATTAGAGGCCTTGGTTGTAATGGTATCAAGCTTAACTGAATGGTGTTATGCATCCTGCCAGTGTTGCCTGCTGAATTAAGACCAATGGTTGAACTTGAAGAGGATAATATCAGTACCAATATTAACGATATTTATAGGAACATATTAATGGCCAATGATGAGGTGTTGGCTAAGTTAGATAGTATTAGTAGGAGAGATGATGTTAGGTTTGAAGAGTATATGGTGAGTTTAAGAAACCTGCAAGGAAGTGTTGACGTGTTGTTTGAGGGAACGGACGTTGGAGATTGTAAATCAGGTTATAACAACCATAGTCTTAAAAGTTTAACTACGGTGTTGAAGGGTAAGAAGGGTCGGTTCAGGAGTGCATTGTTAGGTAGACGAATTGATTATTCTGGACGAAGTGTTATTGTACCAGAACCAAGTTTAAATGTCAACGAATGTCAAATTCCAAAGGTAATAGCATTTAAACTCTTTGAACCGTTCATACTAGCAAAACTGATGTTAGGTTTAAACGTTGGTTCAGAATGATCGGCAAGAAATATTCTTAAGACTAATCCCGGTCTTAATGAAGAGCTTATAGTAGAGATATTGAAACAATGTCCGGTGTTGTTAAACAGAGCTCCAACGTTGCACAAGCTGAACATACAAGCGTTTTGGGTTAAATTAACAAATGATAGAGCAATTGGACTTCATCCCTTGGTCTGTGCAGGTTACAATGCTGACTTCGATGGTGATCAAATGGCGGTTCATGTTCCGTTAAGTATGGAAGCAAGGTTGGAAGCCGTGTTGTTGATGTTTTCAAGTAATAATGCATTGCATCCGGCCCATGGAGGACTCACTCTTCTTCCAACTCAAGACATGATCTTGGGTTTGTATTATCTGTCTTTGGTTTCATCGGAAGTAAGTGATATTTGTTTCAGTAATTATTCGGAAGTTGTTAAAGCTGTTTCAAACAGAAGAGTTAACCTCCATTCTAATGTAAGGTTTATTTTAAAGGTTAACGGTGTTATGACCGTTGTTAAAACTACACCAGGTAGGTTGTTAATTAGTGGGAGTATACCAACAAAGTGTAATATAATTTATGATGTTAGTATGCCGGAGTTAACAAGGACGGAGGTTAATCATTTAATTGAGTTTGTTTATAAGACTTGTGGAGAAGAAACGGTCATAAAGTTCAGTGAAAGATTAATGCATCTTGGTTTTAAGTATGCCACTCTATCTGGGATTTCGTTGGCTTATCAAGACCTGGCTCCATCTCCAGGTAAATCAAGGATCTTGGTTAAGATGACAAAAGATCTTGGTGATTTCATTAAGAGAAGGAAGATGAATGGTAATAACCCAAATGACTATGGTGAGTGTTGGAATTACTACAAAACAGCATTGGAACGAATGTATTTAGATGTTGATGTTAATATAAGAGGGTCGGGAGTTAACCAGACATCATTCCAAATGATGATAAACTCTGGTGCCAGAGGAACGTTGGGTCAAGCTAGACAGATTATTGGTGCAAGAGGGATGATATTAGGTTTTGATGATGAAATTAGTAACAAACCTGTGTTTGGTTCGTACATTGATGGGTTGTCGTTGCAGGATCTTTATAAGTTAACATTCTCATCGAGGAAAGGATTGATAATAACCACATTAAACACATCAGATTCTGGTTATTTAACTAGAAAACTTGTTGAAACCGTTCGTGAATATGTTATAAGAGAAGAGGATTGTCATACAGATGTAGGAATTGATGTGGGTATGTGTAGTGATTATGGTCTTATGAGGAGTAGGATCGTTGGTAGGATCTTGATGACGGCAGTTATGATTGATAATAAATGTATAATAGCTGCCAATGAGTTAATTACAGACGAGAATATCCATAAACTGTTGGAACATGGTAAGGTTTCTATCAGGATTAGATCACCAATAACATGTTTAACTCGAAATGGGGTTTGTAGAATGTGCTATGGATTAAGTTTAAGTACTAATACTTTGCCATCTCTTGGTGAATCGGTTGGCATTCTAGCAGCTCAATCAATCGGTGAACCCGGAATCCAATTGACATTAAGAACATTTCATGGATTAAGTTCATCTGAAAAAGAAGAGGAGATAAAACCTATTGATTGATGTTTAACAGCACCTTGTTCTGGTTTTGTTAAAATTAAGCATATTGTTTGTATCTGTTCATCTTCGAACGATATAATTGTAACAAATACCAAATGTTTTATGACAATTTTTGGTGTTAATATTACCCGATCAATTAATATTACCAGAGGAACAAGATTAGTGGCAAGAAATAACACCTTTATCATGGCTGGAGATGTTATTGGAATACAATATTCGAATTACAATTGTCTCATCTCATTGGTGGAAGGTCGGATAATGTTCGAAAACGTTATCGTTAACGTTAATGCGGTTGTTGTAACAGGAAAAGATACGAATTCAAGGAAATATTGATTTGATTTAAGAAACAACGTCCCATGGTTAAAACCTATCATAATCAGGGTTGGTAATCTTAGATTTGTTTGTAGTCATAATGGTGTTTATTTAGGTAGGGTTGTTGTTGAACCGAACCTTAAGGTTAGAGGTTTTGATGAAATATTAGCAGATAAAGTTGATGATGTTCATAACTTAGAACATGAAGACCAGGGAGGATTAGGAAGGTTGACAGAATTGTTTGAAAACAGACCATCAGAAGATGATTCAGGTATAGCACCGGTAAGTGGGAGTTTGAAATTGGCTAATGTTAAGTCCAATGAAAGGGTTTATGTTCTGGATCCGAATAAATCAAGTCTTAGCCCAATAATATATATTATAGATGGGGATGGTCGTTTATATGGTAGAAACATTAGACGTGGTTCAGTTCTATCTTCAAGGGAGATAAACTTTTCAAGTTATTTAGAACACAATGATTTAAGCAAATTTGTCGATGTTTTTATATCCAAAGTCCAAGGCATATATGAGTCACAGGGTGTTGATGTTAATAGTAAACATATTGAAATGATATTAAGGTTAATGACGAATTGGGTGGTGATAACAGGGTCAAAAGTCCGTGATGTTTTAGAGGGAGAAGAGGTTGACTGACGTTTGGTACATAATTGTCGTAAGAACTATGGTGATAACAAAATTGTTGATTTCGAGAGGATATTGCATAGCATCAATGATGTTGCATCCAATGGTTCTACTTTGCTTTCAAATATAGCCTTTCAAGGCTCAAGTAAATCTTTGGTTAAAGCCATGTTAGTAAGTAAATATCAGGAGTTTGGAATAAAGGATAGTATAATGTTTGGTAAATTAGCTGAAATTGGAACAGGGTTCGTTCGAAGGAAAACCGATCTCAAATCCCAACCAAAGATTAGTTAAGTTGACCACAGACCGTTGTAATCACTAACATCGACTTCAGTGTGTTTAATGTTCTAAATGTTGAGATGTATTCAAATTCCAACA
>NZ_NXGO01000029.1:0-2615 GCF_002774925.1 Candidatus Hodgkinia cicadicola | reverse complement strand
AAATAAATCTAAATTATATCTCAATTTAAATAGATGTTGATACCAAATCAAAATAAAACATCAATATTAATCGAGAAAAATAAAGCTATTAATATAAAAAATCTTTACAAAATAAATAATTCAAATAATCTTATAAATATTTTAATAAAAATGATAACTTAAAATGTAAAGTCATTATTACTTTAATAGAAATAAAGATGTTAGACATGTATTTACGATTACCGATTAGTTCCCATTATTTTTACCCATTGAACTGATCTGTTTGAAGTAAACATATAATTAGGGATGAATACACCACATGATACCCCTATGATAATTAAACAAATTGATCGTTTATTTATTCTCAAGTTCTAATAACATTTTATTTTAAAAGATCAAGTTAATTTTATGATTAAAAATCAAAAACCAACACTATGATAGACTTAATAAAAATTATAACAAGTCATTTAATTAAATTTCAAATACCAAAACATGCAAACTGATTATATACTACAGGATTTTCATTGATATTTATATTTATACTTCAAATAGCATCAGGAATTTCGATAGCTATTCACTACAAACCATCAACTAGATTGGCATTTTTATCTATTCACAGAACTGAAAGATTATTTAAATATGGATGGTTGGTAAGAAACCTACATGTTTGTGGATCATCTGCGTTGTTCCTGTTATTATATTTACACATATTTAAAGGAATTTATTATAAATCATATTATGGATCCAAAAAAATATTGTGACTAACAGGTAGTATAATACATTTGATCATTATTTTGATTGGTTTTTTCGGTAGTGTTTTAAGTTGAAGTCAAATGTCATACTGAGCTGCTGTAGTAATCACAAATTTTATAGGTTCAATTCCAATTATTGGTAAATTTCTGAGATTAATATTACTTGGGGGATATACAGTCGGTGATTCAACACTTAGAAGATTTTTTGTTTTCCATTGTGTATTTCCATTCATATGTCTAACCTTTATTATGATACATCTGTTATTAGTTCATATTAAAGGCCAAACAAGTCCAATAGCGAACAGACTACCAATATCAAACTCATTTGAAGATATGTATCCCAATTTTATTGCCAAAGATATAATTACTTGTATCGTAATGTTATTTATAATGTATGTTCTATGTTTAATCTGTCCGAATATAATATTGAATAAATTAAGTTACATTCCAGCCGACTATTATTCAACTCCTACTGATATTGAACCAGAATGGTATTTCCTACCATATTATTCAATACTTAAAACCTTTGAATCAAAGATGTTAGGTATAACTTCAATAACATTACTCTTATTTTCGTTGATATTTATTCCATATATATATAACATAGAACTACCAAACATAACAACAAGAACTTACAGATTACATACCATAACTGCATTCATAAGTCTTATCCTCTTAGGATTAATGGGTAAATGTAGATATACAAAACTGATCTCTAAATTATCAAAAGCATGTGTGTTGTGATACCTTGGCTTTTTTTCTCTACCTTTAATTATAAGAATTACTTCATTTATTAATAAAAGCTACAAGAAAAATTGGATATAAGCTTTAAAATAAGTCAAATTAAACGAGGTTTTGATGTTTTTAGACAAATCTGTATTAATTGTCATTCACTCAAACTTTTTAAACTCATGGATTTACTTAAATTGGGATATACACATAAACAAGCTGCTCTATTGGTTAAAAAATATAGACTAATTGATTATTTTAAATTACCATACAAATCAGCTATACAAGCTAGACGTTTTAACAATGGGGCATTACCCCCAGACTTATCTTTGGTAACAAAATATAGAACATTTCAATGAATATATGACCTTTTAACTGGGTATGGTAATACTCTCATAAGAAATGAAAGTAATTTATATCAGAATAAAGGATTAGAACAGGGTTGGACCGCTATGAGACCACCATTGGCTTATGGATGTATTAAATCCAACTTTTATGCTCCACACTCCATCCATCAATACTCTCGAGATGTAATTGGCTTCTTAGATTGGGTATCAGAACCATGATTGACTATAAGACAGAGATTAACAATACCAATTTTAAGTAGTTTATTTATTACTGGATTAATGTTAACTAATTCATTGATTAAAAATAACAACAAACCATCAAACAATTACATCAGAAAACCTCAATGTTTAGATTAAGAAATTATTAATAACAAAATTATAACATATTTAACGTACAAAGTACCTTATTTATTAATAAAAATGATAATTATTGAATTAAACACATGAATCTTTATCTAATTATTACCTAAATCAAAGTTAATTATTAATAAACTTAGAAAAGAACAACATCCACGTTTAGAATAAATAAATTTAAATAAAATTTGGTAACAACAAAATCTTATACCATAATTATTATAAGTTATTATACATTTTAAAATACATTTGATGTCATTTTTTTGGGTCATTTAATTTAAAAAATATCATTCAACATAATAGATAACATTAACAATAAATCCCATAGTTATCATTGATTAATTATTGTTATTTTCATTGATTAACATATTATTAACTACTTCAAATGAACAAAAGACAAGTACCTAAGTTTAAATTTGATAGAAGAATTGGTGAAAACATCTGAAACTCTAAG
>NZ_NXGO01000030.1:0-43285 GCF_002774925.1 Candidatus Hodgkinia cicadicola | reverse complement strand
AGGAGAGGTGGTCTACAACATTAGAAATAACTCTGAACAGAAGATCACTAAACTGTTGAAAATGCATGCCAACTTTAGAACAGAATTAAGCCATGCAAACTCTGGAGATATTATTTCCATTTGTGGTATTAAAAACTCAATAACCGGTGATACACTATGTGATATAACCTCACCAATATCATTGTTTGCTATTAAATTTCCAACACCTGTCATCTGTGTTGCACTTGAACCAGATACTGAACATGATCAGGAAAAACTAATCAACATATTATACAAGTATAGTTTAGAAGATCCAACATTAAGCTTTAAAATCAACGAAGAATCAGGACAAATAATGTTATCAGGAATGGGAGAACTACATTTAGACATAATAATTGATAGAATTTTAAGAGAACATAATCTAATGTTAAAACCAAACAAACCCCAAGTTGCATATAGAGAAATGTTATTGGATAAATGTATTGAAGAATATACTCACAGAAAACAAACTGGAGGTGCAGGTCAATTTGCAAAAGTCAAAATGTTGTTTGAACCTACACACAACGATGAATTTGAATTTAGATCAGAAATAACTGGCGGTTCTATTCCAAAAGAATACATTCCAGGAATAAAGAAAGGATTGGAATCAGCAATTATAAATGGACCAGCACTCGGTTATCCTATTATAAGATTGAAAGTAACTCTTATAGATGGAGAACATCATGATGTTGATTCTTCCATATTAGCATTTGAAATAGCTGCTAAACAATGTTTGAAACAAGCCATTCAAAGAATGGGGGTATGTATCCTTGAACCAATTATGAAGGTTGAAATATTTATCCCTGATATTTATATCGGAGACGTTACAAGTGATTTAAAAGCTAGAGGCGGACATATTACAGATCAAACATCCATTAACAAAACTGGATTGATAAAAGCCAAAATATCATTAGCAAACACATTTAAATACATAGATACCCTTAGATCTTTAACAAAAGGAACTGGAACATATTTCATAGAATTCGATAGCTACGCAAAACTAAACAAATAAACACCTAATTTAATCCAACATCCGATCCCGACAAATCACATATGAATATTTATAACAATTAGGCCATGTCAATTCATGGCAAAACAACATTTTACTTCAACGATTATTAAACTCTTTGGAAATTACAAACCATACGAGGAAACAGGATCTTATCCCCTGAAGAAAAACCTCGTAAGAATAATTATATCAACCACATGAATGTTGGATATGAGTCTAAAACAAGACATTATGTTCATGTTGGTTGTTTAAGTTATCCTTATTACATAAAAATTAACAACAGGAACGGTTCAAATAAATAGAACCATTTTCGTTTGTTTAGCATACGATGAACCAACACTCCAAACAGGGGAACGGATATTGTTAACAAAACAAATAGGTGAACCTATAAGTGTTATTTTCTTTAATAAGATCGATTTAATAGATGATTTATATTCAATAAAACTTGTCGAATTAGAATTCAGAGAATTACTTTCTTCTTGTAATTAATCATGGAAAACCACCAATTGTTAGAGGATCAGTGTTGATGGCTTTGTTTTAAAAACAAAAGACAAATGATGTGATTTAAAAAAAAACTATTAATTAAAACAATTGATAAACGTATACCAACACCAAAAACATGAAAGAGATAAACCATTTCTAATACCAATTGAAGATGTGTTTTAAATTCTATGAAGAGATACTGTTACAGTAAGACGAATAGAATAGGAATTAATTAAAATAGGAGATAATATAGAAACAATTAACATCAAACAACCGATATAAACCAACATGTGTTAACAACGAGATGTTTCTTAAAAAAAGGACTTGATTCAAGGAGAGAAACAGGTTACAACGTTGGAATTTTGTTCATAGCTATCGATAAAATATTATTAAATA
Organism: Candidatus Hodgkinia cicadicola; assembly: GCF_002774925.1. Classification (NCBI taxonomy): domain Bacteria; kingdom Pseudomonadati; phylum Pseudomonadota; class Alphaproteobacteria; order Hyphomicrobiales; genus Candidatus Hodgkinia; species Candidatus Hodgkinia cicadicola. The sequence goes on along the minus strand of NZ_NXGO01000030.1, from coordinate 41,379 downwards.
GAGATAAGGTTTTATATAACCTAAATCTTTATGTTCATACTCTGTACACTTAAACTGAAATTTATACATTAAAGAAAGAAGAATAGTAGACATAACCCAATATTAAACAAGTATAACCTCAAGTTTTACTTACAGAACTACAGATGTAACTGTGAACAATTCATCTTGATTAAAGGTGTTGAAATAATAATGTCCAGAGATAAGTACAACAATATCAATTGAATTAATTATATCCTGTGGTTATTGGAAGAAAGATTAAGTTTTCTTGTTGTTAGATAAAGAGATAAACCGTTAATGCTGAAGTCATTACAAGACTCATAAGATAGATTTAGTGTTTAATATAAGATCTAAATCATTCAACTTACCAACATTATTACCATATATTGAGAATTAAAACTAATATAAAAATAACAGAAATCTGTAAGTCTTTCAACAAAAAAACAAAGAATTTACAATCAATACTACTTTAATACATAGATAAAAAAAGTAGAAATCTGATTATAAGATAAAAACATACTCCAAAATGCTGACAACAGCAGCTGACTTCAATGAAATACTTTCTAAATCGATTAAGATCTCAATACCATCAAGATATTTATATTGGAATCAAACAACCAAAGGTACATCGAAGAATTATATTAACTTTTAAATGAAATTAGTATCTGTAAAGTCTAAAATGATATCAATTAATGGTAATGCGGCAACAATGTTGGATATCTTGGCATGTGTCGTTGTATCAAGTGGTCTAAATTTTATTAAATTAGGATATAATAAGAGAAAGTTGTTAAAAAATTTCAGAGATATTGATGTTAAAAAAATAATTTATGTTCCGTGTTTTATTAAAACTCCAAACGAATTTGGTTCAGTATTGGATATTAAAGACTTAAATACAAATTCAACTATAAACATCAGAGGAAAAACAAAAGGTAGAGGATTTACAGGTGTGATCAAACGTTATGGTTTTTCGGGACTAAGTGCATCACATGGTGTATCTTTAACCCATAGATCGTTGGGAGCAATTGGTTCAAGACAAGACCCTGGCAGGGTTTGAAAAGGAAAAAAAATGGCTGGTAGAATGGGAAACGTTTATATTAGTTTAAAATTAATCAAGATAGTGGTTATTAATAAATTTACATGTTGAATTATAGTTTATGGGTCTGTTCCCGGAAAAAATAATAACATCTTATATCTACAACAAACAAAAACATAACTGTTTTATTCCAGGACCGATATTATTTCCAACGTTGTAAGATGAGAGTTGGATAAACGACGTTGATATGTTTCATATATTAAAATAAGATCAGATTCAGAATATAGTAACAAAAAATTATACAAACAAAAGGGTATGGGCGTTGCAAGACATTCAACTAAATCAGTATCACAATTTAAAGGAGGATATAAATATAGTGCTATCAAAAAAATAAAAAGATCTAAAACCAACAAACGATATAGGGATATTGCTATTAGGAGTGTATTGGTTGAGAAAGTTAAAGATGGTAAATTGTTACTGATAAATAGATTAACTAATGTTAGGAATTTGGTTGTATCGGGATTATTGATACACACTTCTGATGAAGATAAACAAATCATTTATGCCACAAAGATCGGATTTTGTTGTATTCATTGATCGAAGTTAGATATTTCTTCGTTAATCAAAACAAAACAGCTATTATTCACAGATTTAGCAATGAACAAACTCTGTAACACTTTAGAATCGAGATGACAACTGATTACAAACTAATTAACCCAACACCATCAGCAGAACAAAACTTAATACAACTATTAAATGTTCCGAAATATATAAAGACAAACCAATACAAACCATTAACAAGAAAAGATATATGTGAACCATCAGGTAAGAACAATACTGAAAGATTACTGTAAGAACATAGAAGTGAGAGATGTAAGAGAATATTTCGAATAATCGATTACAAAAATTAACCAATATGGAGGTTGTTAGTTATTAAGAATAGAATACAACTCCTAACAGGAGTACCAACATTGTTGTTGTTAAAAACAGAACTGAAATCTTTAAAGTATATCGTTGCTGTAGATGGTTTTTAAAAAAAAACAAATGATCAGATCAAACAAAAAACCACATAATTATGGTATAAGCAACGGATAGAGGTTATAAATCAGCATTGAGTTTAGATGATCTGTCTCTTGGTACTCAAGATTAGTTATATGGAATTTTATTCTGAATAAGGTAGAAATTTATCAAGACCAACGGCTTGTTGTTGTTAAGATTTAACAAAATTCAAGATAAAGTATTAATTAAAAAACTTAATTCAGATATAAGAAGATTATTAAATAGAAAATGTACTGTAACTATTAGAATAATATCAACCAAGAACCATTTAGTTTAAAAAACCAAATTAGTAAGACTAAAGGATCACGTTGGCTTAAAAAAAGATCAAACGTATAGTAGAATAACAATGAATTCTATTGATCATCCTATGGATGGAGGTAAAGAAAAACTAGTGAAGAAACACATCCCGTTTCACCTTAAGATATGGTTATCAAAAAAAAAGAAAACAACAACCAAACATTAAAATAACTTATCTAAAGGTTGATGTAGTAATTAATGTCAAGATTAACTGTGGAAACCAACGTTTGTTTCGAACAGAATCTTAAAGAGATGATGTTGTTAAGTTAATATCAAAACCTGAAGCAGAAATAAATATATAAATTCCAGAATCAATTGATGGAACGTTTGAAGTACATTAATGGAATGATGATTAATAAAATTAAATTACAACCTCCACGGTTGGACATAAATTAGATGAATTCTCCATTAAAAAAACCAACATGTATACATAGTGGTTAGTATTACCTACCTGTTTAACAACACCAATTACAATCCAAAGAAACTCCAATGAACTAAAACATATATTGAGAGGTGATATACGTGTTGTTATTAATAAGTTGGGATGGTTAATAAGAAAGAATAGCTGTGTTGTTAATCAATTTCTTAAAACATATACACAATGATGTGGGGTTTGAAGGTTTTGAACTTTAGATTCATAATACTTAATAGATTTAATATCGGTAGAAGACATATAAAAAACCAAACTTAGATATGGTTCAAAGGGTAGAATATTAAAGATCAAAAGTGTAGGAACCAATTGTTAGTGTTAATGTTAATATAATTAGTAAAAAAAACTAATCCTTATAGGTATATCGGTTGTTATTAACATCTAATTGATAAAGATTCGGTATTCTTCATGTCTAAATGATTATTCCGAATATTTAAGTTATTAAAACTGAAAACATGTTTGGTAAATTGTTATAAGAACCATGGATTAGGTAAGGGTTAGTGTGAAACAGGAAAAATATTTCTATAGAATAATTCTAGGAACCAATGATACCACATCTTTTCTACAAACAACAAAACATTCATGTAAAAGATTTAAACGTTTATACTTTAAAGAAATTATTTTGATCGAATATTAAAGTCATTGTTAAACAAACAGATAATCCTACTTACCATCCGTTAGTTATAGCCAACAGATTGATAAATGAAACAAATAACATAATAATAATGGTAAATATAAAACAAATATCTAAAACGTTAGTTGGAACCAACATAGTTGAATTGAAAGTAAGATATTCTGAAAGAATAAACAGAACAGATGTTGTTCAAACAGTTATAACATATAAAAAAGATGTTATTGCAAATATTCTCTACTAATATATCCTATGCCAACGTAAATGTTCGAATAAACTTATGGTGTTTGTAGTATTAAAGTCTGAGTATATATTAATAATTTAAAATTAAACATGTTACAACAAATATGGATAAATTCAGAGGAAAGAACCGAAACTTTAGACCGATTATCTCATTGAACGTTGAATTCATTGAACAGAAACAAAATAATTAAAGATAACATGTGTATAAATTGAATCTGTTAGATCTGATAGTATTAACTGCATGGAAAACGGTTATATGGGTGTTGATAAGAAATGTTTCATGATATTTTATTAACAATAGTGATACATTTAAACCGCTGCCAACAAACAGGTAGATAAGAGAAGTATAGAAATCTCTGGATTTTGTTTTTCAGACTAAAACCTAACAGGATATTATTTGTTAAGCCATCCTCCTTCAAAGGAGGTCTATAAATGTTGTTCTTAGGTCCATTAATTGTAAACTTAACGATTGATGGAGATCATGGATGTGGAATTATGGGATCAACATGTTAGTGGGAACTATTATTAGGGACTTATTAACAGAAACAAAAGTGGTATTGGTTATTAAAAGAACAAAACGATCAAAGAAATATAAAAAAACAATAACAAGTACAAAAAAATATTTAGTATCGGATAAGGATAATAGATTTAGAATTGGTTCAAAGATTTTAATTAAAAGTTGTTCACCAATCTCTAAGCGTAAATCGTGGTTTATTGTAAGTATGGCATAATGATTTTACCTAGATCTGTTGTAAAGGTTATAGATAATTCTGGAATAAAATTTATTAGATGTATTAAAATAACAGGCTCAACAAACAAACGTTGAGCTAAATATGGAGAATTAATAAAAGCTTCAGCAATTGTTGTATACCCAAGATCTAAAATTAAACAAGGTAGTGTTGTTAATGCTTTGATAATCAGATGTATTAAACCATTTAATAGAACATTAGGATATATAAAGTTTAATGAAAATTCTGTAATAATCTTAAGTGATAAGTTAGAACCTATAGGTACCAGAATATTTGGACCTGTGTTGAGAGAATTGAAGGTTACTAACCAAAATATATTTTCATTGATCAATGATGTTGTTTAACTAATATTTAAAAGAACAAAACATGGATAGTTGTTAGTATAAATAATAAAAAAAATAAGAAATAAATTCATGTAAACACAACAGCCATATACCAAAGAGGTATAATCAAGATTATCGGCTGTTTTAGTATTCATTTGTTTAAAAGTACTGACCGTTGTTACCAAACAACAACTTAAATCTATTCAATCGAACCAGATGTTGGTTTCAATAGATATTTAATATTTAAGCTGAATCTAATACATATTTTTATATTAAAATGTACATATGTTACCTAAGATTAACAAAACCATCTTATCTGGATGTATTAACAACAAAATCCAATGAAACCTCCAACAAGATTGGAACATCCGTTCTTCATTTGATTACTGGATTTAAATCAGTTTTAATTGAAATTAAGTCAATAATATCTGGATTTAATGATAAAGAAACATCAGGTAATCGGATTCAAGTGTTGCATTACGTTCGAAGAAAATATATACTTTCTTGGATAAATTAACATATAGTACCACTCATAAAATGAAGGATTTCAAGGGATTTAATCTATCATCTTCTGATAAGAATTTCAACATTTCGGTTGGAAAACAAGGATTGAATTGATGTTTTAGAGACATTGTCATGTGAGAACATTGGCCAAACAGGATTCAATATCACTATTTGTATCAGTGCATTAACACAAGTTCATGTTGTTACGTTGTTAAAGAAAATCGAATCGAACTTCGTTAACATCTAAGATCAATACATTAAAAAAAAACTAAAACAAACAAAATGTGATATATATTATTAACAATGTTAAATTAACACAACAACATTGTAACCTTTTGTTTCTTGCAACAAAAAAATGAATCTATTACTACCAGAATCATTGATTTACTTACCAAGAATAATAAGTTCAGTTAATATAAGAAGTAAATATATCATTGTTGATAGATCTTAAGGATATTATCATATTTTTCTTCCGATTGTTTCAAGAAGTAATAAAACGACTAGATAATCCAAGGTTGTTGTTAAGAAAAAAGAAATAATCTTAATAAATCTAATAGTAAACATGAAAATATATATTAGAATCCATTATCTATAATGAGAAATGGTTCGATTTCCAACCTCCATACCTTAAATTCAAAATCAAATTCATCACTGACATCTAAATAACATAGGTACGGTTATAGTATTGGCGTTGGAATTATAACATTCAATCACTTAATAAACTAATAGATGTTAACCATATAATAAGAATTACAACATGAATAATCAAAACACTTCTAACATCAGAATCGTTAAATCTAAAGATATATTGGGAGTAATAAACATCGGAGATGAAACATTCAGGTTGGTACCCTGTTATTAACAACAAAGTGATGGTATTAAACGAATATTAAATCCAACTTATACTAGAAAGAATAGTGGTTGTTACTTTATCAAAAAAACTTACTACTATATACCATTCTAAGAAGAATAAAACTCCATTTACATGGTTCCAAACGTTCAAATGTTTGGATCATTCAGAAATATTGATATTAAACAACTGTGTATCTATTAAACATAAGTTGTGTTGTGGTCTGTTACCACGATTTAGTAATACACTTATCAAAGTTAACAATTAATTTTAAAGGTATTAACATAGATCATATTAAATAGATAGTTATAAAGGAACAAATCATAAAAACATCGAAGTATTCAAATGACCTGTGAACGTTTGAACTTCGATCCTGTTATAAAATTTTATTTCAATTAAACAGAACCAACGTTCAGTCCAACATCCAATCGTTAATAAATATAATGAGTTCAAGATATAAGTTCGGATATAGGTCTATAACTTATTAGGTTGTTAAGAAACATAACCATATTAAAAGGTCATAAATGTTGTTAATGGTAATAGTGATAATATACACGGATAAGAAATATTGGATCGAACGTTGTTAGAAAGTAATAGGATGGAATTAAATGTTCAAGATCCGATAATGTCATCAATGTTAAGAAAAATTAATAATAGAAATTATAATCTGATGAACAAAATCAACTAGAAACCTAATCATGAAGATATCATGGTATTGTTTAGTCGTTGATGTTTTATCTGAAGTATACAAATAACTCTAAAGGGAGGATGGTACATGTTGTAAACATACTCAACACATTAGATTTTATGTTATAGATGAATGTATATTGAAAAAAAAGTTTTGATTGATGAATACGTTTCCTAACCTTGTTGATTAAACCAAAAAAAAACCATATCAATGTTATTGTGTTTGGTGATTGTTTTGATGTTTAAGATTTCAGTATATAGGAAAAAATAAGTAAAGTTAACAACAAAAATATACAAGGATGTTTGAAAAAAAACAAAAACCATAGATCTTGAGTATCGGTTGTTATTGAAGATATTTATTAATAGTGTTGACTTCGGATAACAATAAAACAAACAGATAGAAACAGGATGTTGTTACAAAATTCTGATCATTTTGTTTGAATAATATGTTAGAGGTTCCTCTCGGAAGGAACAAGAAACTTATCTCTAATACCAATGTGATATAATTACGAACAAATATTGATGTGTTGGTGTAAAATGACAACAACATTGTAAGAACAAAGCAGAATAATGTTACAACGTTGGACTCTGTTGTGTTTGGAAATTATAAATGTTAGTGTTCCGTCATTGGATAAAACCCAACATAATGTTATCAAAGTAACATTTAATACATTATAGAGAATTAAATTCAAACTTCTAATTAAATGAAAAAATGGTGTTGTTAAACTCATTGAATTCAGGTTTCATGAAGGGGCCACGAAGAAGTAAGATGAGGTCATGGTTGTTCCAAAGGAAAGACATATGGTAGAAGATCCAACGGTCAGAGATGTAGATCAGATGGTAAGAGATATAGTTATAAAAAACAACATCCAGTTAACTGAAAGATATTAGAATATGGATTTAAATGAGATAACAACAATGGTGGTCATATTATCAAAACTATAAGTTTAAACCTGTTGAACAACAGGTTATCAAGTAATTGTAAGTGTTCTATTAAAAATTTATAGAGATATGTTTGGTATAAGTGATCTCTGTTATGTTAAATCATTAGATGGTGAGATAATTGTCACTGGATTGATGTTGGAATGTAATCTGACATCTGATAATACTATACTTAAAATGACAAATCTTGGAGGTAAGATTAATATATCAAATGTTGTATTCCGTTTGAAGTAATCAAATAAAAAATACAACCGATACTATAAAACAGAAATATCTTCGTTGTTGCTACACACTTAATGTGATTCTTGATGGACCATACTTTGTTATTCCATGTTAAATCTTACTATCTGTTAGTCCGATGAATCTTGGCATGAACGTTGTTTCAGTTTAAACAGGACCATAGGTCATTACATGTCATAGAAAACATCCATCATATTAATTAACCATCTTGAAGTATAAAATTCTATCTAATGTAGATAACTTGGATATATTAACTACTAAAAAAAAGGGGAGATTATAGACATAAGGTTTATTTGTTGGTTATAAAAGGTAACGAACAGCAACAAACGGTCATGTCTAAACTACATTGAGATTATAATAAGTTTGATACGTTTAATAAAGAATTAAATAGAAGTATTACACACAAAATTAACAAAAAAATCAACAGTAGTGTACAGTTGTTCTTATAGAAGAGGTGATGTGGTGTTGTGGTGATTATAAATGAATATGAAGATTTAAAGGAAAGTGGAAATTATTTACCATTTTATTATTTAAGTAACTAATAGATACGATACTGATAGAAAAACAACAAAATAATAATAGTAATAAACACTGTAACATTTCAAATAGAAACAAAAGCACTGAATCGAATCAAGATGTTGTGTTATAAGTACTACAACCCTGATCTTAAATCATAACTTCTATTAGATATTTTATTAATAAAACCATTATAATGGATTGTGAACCTTAGAGGGTTTGGATGTTGTTAATGTTACAACAAATTAAATTAATACCTTGTGGATATAATAAGTTTAAGTTAGGTATAATATTAAATGATAAGAACTTGGTTCAAACCATAGGAAATACATTAAGGAGGGTATTAATGTCTGATGTTGTAGGATATGCGGTAATTGGAATTAATATTGATGGTGTATATAATGAGGTTGATAAGATAAATGGAATAAAGGAAGATGTTATTGAGGTTGTTAACAATGTCAAGCGACTAGAATTCATGTGTCAAGATGGAAGAAACGTATTTAGAGCAGTAATAAATACTTCTAAGAAGGGTAAGGTTCTTGCAAGTGACATTTATCTTCCTGATGGAGTATTAATATTTAATCGTAATCACTATATATGTAATTTAGGAATTGGAATCAGATTTAGATGTGAACTCGTTGTTGCTTGCAGTAAAGGATATTTGTCAGCTTCAGAAGTCCAAGGTAGATATAATTCATGTTTACATGGGTGTTTGGTCTTAGATGTTGATTTTAATCCAATTAAACAAGTATCATTTAAGATAATCAAACATGAATTCAATGTATATTCACAAGAAGAAGCTGAATTAATTATTGAAACCAACGGATCAGTAGATGTTGTCGAAGTAATCTTCGGATGTTGTTTAAATTTGAATAAAAACTTTGATAGTATTAGAGACTCGTTAAAAATAAGTTAAAGTTAATGGTAAGATTATCAAAACATGAAGTTATAAACTTAATAAGATGTTTTATCATGACAGGTAGGTTGGTTTCTACTTCAGAAAGATTAAAAGCTGTTAAAACTGACATTGAAAGGATATTAAATAGAATTAAAAACATCAAGATAGACAAACCACAAGAAACCATCAGGTTATTAAGATCTAAGTTGAAATGCGGTCAAAGATTCGCTGTGTTAATAGGATATTTATTCTCTAAAATAAAGTCCACCAATGGTGGTTACACCAAACTGATAAGGTTGTGAAGAAGAGATGGTGATGGTGCGGTTACATCAATTTTAATACCATCAAACCATTAGTTAAATGCATTACCATCAGCTATGCCAATTCTTACCATTGTTTATTTGTTCTGTGGATGTTGTTTAATATCAAATGAAAATTATAAACGATTAATGATATTGTTTTATACGGCTAACAACACCCAAATCAACAATCACCATGCCATTACAACCCAACCAGAATTACATAATAACATTTCAAACATAACATCGACAATTATATCCTCCAAACACTAACTCATTAACTTATATGTTTTATTCCAATGTTTCCAATTACCATGTAACCTCAATCGTTATATCCGATCCCATAGTGATATGTTTCTCCATATAAAAAAGAACCAACATCCAGTCCCTACTTCGTGTTAAACATGTTCCAATCATCTTCTGTCTTTTTATTATTAAATCTACATCATAACAGGTAACATCAATTATTACTTCATTTAACATTAACACAACAAAATCAAGTTAAATTACCTGTTAGATCAAACCTTTAAACATATAATTCCCTTCAATTAAACAAAAAAACCATACACACCTCATCTGGTTGTTTTAATCCACATCAAAATGATGATCAATTATACCCACAACTACTTTGTTTCCTATTTCTAACAGATTTAATTCCACTATCAGAATTAACATATATTAACTAATAACAATCTGATTAAACATCTGCATTTTGTTTCAATTACCAACGTCCACCCCAATAATTCATGTGTCTTCGTTGCCAACAAAGATGTCCATATTATCCATAGACTTAAAGAGTATTTAAACCTACACCAACTAAACGGTCATAAACCTCATGATCTACTATTAAGCTTATAAGTCTAATTCATATTTCTTCATGTTATCTCTCTACCAACAAGATCTATTTACTATCGGTACTTTGTTGTTTCCAACGAGATCGGGTTATTGATCCACTATAATTGATTTAAACATAAGTTAAACTGATAAAATTAATATAAACATCGGAAATAAACATGTGGATGTTGGTTATCAGATACAAATTGATCGAAGTCATCATGTTTATCACTCTTAACAACATAATAACAACAGCATTGTGGCAACCAAAACTTAAAGAAATACATCAAAACGTTGTTAACAGTTAAAAAAACTATTAAACGTATAACGGAAGAATGAATCAAATGAACCTCAATAGAAGTGATAACCAAATACAACAAAAGAGAAATAAATTAAAAAAACAAAACTGATCCTATCAAGGATCAAAGATCTGAACTACTAAATGTTATAATAGATAACACTAACAACATTTGAACACCAGATTTAATTTAAACACCAACTTGGTTAACAAAATACCATTAAATCACAATGATTTACTAAACAGACTCTATAAAAACATATTATGAGGTTGTTATAACAACGAGGGTATAAAGATATCAAAGTTAGAACTTATCTTACAAACGTTGTTTCCATTAAATCTCAAACATTATAGTTTAGAACTAATAAAACCAAGTAATTTTGTTAAAGATGAGAAGTTAACTTCGTTTGGACTTGAATTAAACGTTATCCGGTATTGTCTTGATAAAGATATTTTGTTTGTTATCGATCAATATGGTTTAGATGTACTATTAATGGATTTACCGAGACCATCAAAAGATGGAATTCTGACTATAAACGGAACAAGAAAAACATTAATAACACAACTGATAAAACAATCGGCAGTGTTATTTGATCGAGAAAACAAAACCATAAGCATAAAAGATAGAGATATTGGTTATCTAAAGGTCAATGGACCGAAAATAATACATAACAACCATGAGTCCGATCTATTTACAAGTCTGTTAGCACTAAAGACCAAACATTCACATATATTTAAAGGTACTTCTGAAATACATGATGTAGGTTTCTATAAAGGTACATGACATCGGTTAACTTGAGATATTACAAAACAAAATGAATTTAAATATGGTTCGAGAAGATCACTTAGATGTAAAAAAACTATAACAGGATGTATAGAAACGGGTAATGTGGTTATTATTGGAGTTTATACTAAGGCATCAAAGACTCCTATTGTTAACATAGACATAATGTTAGATAAGAATACCGCACTGAATTATTCAAGTTACATTACAATAACTAAATCTTTAAATGTTCTGAATGTTATTAATGAACTCGATGAAGCAATATTGGAAGGTGAAACTGAAATAACTCATGAAGACATCAAAAATGTTGAATTAACATTAACAGGTAGGATCTTTTTAAACGATTTAACAAGAAACCATCTGAATTTTGGTTTAGAACAGTTAACAAAAAAAGATTTAATACTAATTATGAATGAAATGTTGTTCAATCGGAATGGTTTCAAACATGTTGATTGTGATGTTCGTGTGATAAGAGGAAGTGGTGATGTGATAATAGATGTTATTAAGAAAACATTAGAACCAATATTAAGTATTAATGATCCAAACGTTCAAACCGATGATGACATGATGATTGGTAAACTTTTTGATTCTGTTAAAAAAATACAAAGTGATGTTGATAAATTTTTTGGTTCTTCAAACCTATGTCAATACCTCGATCAAGTAAACAGTTTATCTGAATTATCTCATAAAGGTAAGTTAACATGTTTGGGTGAAGGTGGATTGACATCACAAAATGTAGAGGTTACCATAAGAGATACAAAACGGTGACATTTGGCTAAGATATGTCCAATTGAATCTCCAGAAGGTCAGAACATTGGTTTGGTAACAACATTATCAGCATATGCCAACGTTGATGTTAACGGATACATATCGACAGGATATTATAAAACTTATAATGGATTAATCAATAGAAATATTATATATTTAAATCACTTTGAAAGTAAAAGACTGAACGTTGGTTTAACGTATAATAGAATTCAAGAGAAATGAACCATGTGTTTGAATTGAAACGAAATTAAAATAACAGATAGAAGTGTAATAGATCTAAGCTTGGTATCAGATGCTCAAATGTTTTCACATGCTGTTCGTTTGATACCATTTCTTGGACACAACGATCCAACAAGGGCATTAATGGCAGCAAACATGTTAAAACAAGCCATACCTCCATTGAATTCAAGGCCACCCTTAGTTGGTACTGGAGAAGAATATGCCGTAATGAGAGATACTGGTCACAACGTTGTGGCACGTAACGATGGAAGGGTTGTTAATGTTGATTCTAAGAGAATCGTTGTTTACGAACCAAGAGATCAGAAACAAAGAGTTTATATCTTACCACAATCAAGAAGATCAAATCAAGACATGTGTCAAAGAATACGAACGGTTGTTTATCCTGGCCAAAGATTGAAACAGGGAGATGTTATTGCCGAATGTCAATCAAGTTGTGATGGAGAAATGAGTTTAGGTGCCAACCTGTTAGTGGCATTCATGTGTTGAGAAGGATACAACTTCGAAGATTCGGTTATAATCTCTAATAATGTTATAAATAAAGGTATATTTAAATCACTTCATATAATAAATCTTAAAACAAAGGTCAAACAAACACCATCTGGTAACGAATGATTGAGTCCAAATATTACTGATATACCAATAAAATATCGGAGATGTCTGGATTCCGATGGAATAGTTAAAGTGGGAAGCAACGTCCATGAGGATGATGTGTTAGTGGGTAAGTTGGCTCCAAGATCTGATGCTAAACAAAAGAAAGAAGAAATCAAAGAGATCTGTGGAGATGAGTTAAGTTCAGATGAAGATATCAACGATGATAATGGGGTAATTACCAACATGGAAGATGGAGATTATACATTCAACGTAGGAAAAGATGGAAACGATGAATTATCTACAGAATTAGTACATAATACTTCACTTAGAGTACCAAAAGGAATAGATCATGCAACGGTTTTAGAAGTGGAAAGATCATCAGATGGAAATAAAAATTATCAAGATAAGGATCTAGAAGATTATATACGTTGTTACAACGTTGTTACTAAGAAATATGTCAGAAGATGTTGTCTGTTATTACAGATCAGTAATATAAAGAAATTATTTACAACAAGTCCACTTACATCTGGCAATAAGATAATCCAAGACGGTCTAAATCTATTACACAAGAAATACTTAAGTTATTTGAACAAATTGGAAGTTAACATGTTGTCTAAGTTTAACAACAGATTGACAAATGAAAATCAAAGTGATGGAAGTAAGATATTAGAAACTATCAGAGTAAAACTACTTGTACATAGATCAATTAAAGTTGGTGATAAGATATGTGGAAGACATGGTAACAAGGGAGTGATATCGGAGATAGTTCCGAAAGAGGATATGCCATTCATGGCTGATGGAACACCGATCGATATTATACTTAATCCATTAGGAGTACCATCTAGGATGAACATTGGTCAATTATTAGAAACAACCTTTGGTTTAATTAGCTACAAGTTTGGTTTAGAATTTAAACATGTATTAAACATGTATTATAAAACAAATGATGATCGGATATTGGAAAGAGTTATACCTAAACTTACCGAATTATATCCAAATATAAATAAGTTAACAAAAAATATGATCCTGATTTTGTTGTCTGAATTATCACAAGGAGTAAAGATATCCTGTCCGTTGTTCGGATTTCCGTTTGAGTCATGTTTGAAAGATTTTAACAACAGGTTGTCAATTAATTCCAACAGAAAGATTCAATTATACGATGGAAAAACAGGATTACCTTTCATTAGTACAACAAATGTAGGGATTATATATATATTTAAATTAAACCATTTAGTTGATAACAAAATCCATGCCAGATCAACAGGACCATATTCGTTTGTAACTCAGCAACCTCTTAAGGGAAGGAATAATTTAGGTGGACAAAGGTTGGGTGAAATGGAAGTATGGGCGTTGCAGAGCTATGGTGTTGCTTATTTCTTAAATGAATTATTATCAGCTAAATGTGATGACATGATGGCAAGACATGAAATCCAAGAGAACTTTCTGGAAGAAAGACCAACATATAATCTCTACCAAACTGAAGGTATGGCTGTTTTGATAAAGGAATTATTCTCAATGTGTATTGAAATCGAAGCAACGAAATAAATAAACATGTTGTCAGTATTTAATAAAAACATATCTAATCTTAGATTTAAAATAACATCACCAGAAACAATATTGTCATGGTCATATGGGGAAATATGTAATGCAGATACCTATGATGATAATGGAAAACCAATCGTTGGTGGTTTGTTTTGTCCAAAGATATTCGGTTTTAGAAGGAGAAATGAATGTTTATGTCCAACACCCAATTTAAACAACAAAATGATCTGCCAAACTTGTGGCATATACCTTGATACTGACAGATTACAAACAAGATCGAGGTTCGGACATATTAATTTATCAACACCAGTAATGCATACTCTGTTTTATAAACCAACACCCACCATTTTAGCCGAATTACTTAACATGGACGTTGAAATGGTTCAAGATATAATCGAATGTAAACTACATGTTATAATATGGTCCGATCTAAATGATTATAGAAACGGACAAGTCATATCAACCGAGACATACAGAAACATATGAACAAGAAACGATCGATGTTCAGTAGCATCAGGAGGACAGGCCATCATGGAACTGTTATCAAGAGTTCAATTAAATAAGATAAAGACATCGTTGATAAAGGAAACGCAACGTACAAAATCCGAAGAACTATTGGATAAGATAAAGAATAGACTGGAGATAGTTGAATGTTTTATTTCGAATAATATTAGATTAGAATGATTGGTAATAAGGATCTTACCTGTTCTACCTGCTGAATTAAGACCAATGATAGTTTTAGATGATGATACATTAGCAAATTCTGATTTAAATGTACTCTATAAACATATTATCACCGCAAACAACAACCACCTAATTAAAACAAACGAGATAAGGTCAAACAGTGCCGATGAATTTGATAGTTACATTGAAGGTCTGATATCGTTACAGAAGGTAGTTGATGATTTAATTGATAACTCTTCGGATGTTGATAATCCCAACAAGTACAACACAAAAGCATTGAAGTCATTGGCTGAAATATTAAAAGGAAAACAAGGTAGGTTTAGACATAACATATTAGGTAAGAGGGTAGATTATTCAGGTAGGAGTGTGATAGTACCAGGACCGAATTTATCTATAAATGAGTGTTCGATACCGAGATCAATGGCTGTTGAATTATTCAAACCATTCATTTATTCTAAACTAATGTTGAAATCAAATCTTAACAACAAAAAAACCATCAAACATGTACTAGAAACTGATATTTATTTAACTTATAAGATCTTAGAAGAAGTAGTAAGTTACTGTCCGGTGTTATTAAACCGAGCACCAACGTTGCATAAGTTAAGCATGAGGTCGTTTTGAGTTAAACTTACCAATGAAAAAGTTATAAGATTACACCCATTAGTATGTTCTGGTTTCAATGCTGACTTCGATGGTGATCAAATGGCGGTCCATGTTCCACTCAGTTTTAATGCCAGAATTGAAGCTACAACGTTGTTAATGGCCGATAATAACGTAATGCATCCGGCCCATGGTGATCCATGCATCCTGCCATCCCAAGACATGATCCTTGGTCTGTACTACATGTCGTTAACATCACCAGAACACAAGGATATATGCTTATCTTCATACACTGAAGTACATAAAATTCTGTTCTTAAACAAAATAAACTTACATACCAAAATAAAATTCAGAACTGTTGTAAACGGGAAGATAACTGAAATACTATCAACACCAGGTCGTTTGTTGATATCTGAATTAGTTCCATCAGAATGTAATTTTTTATACGAGTGGAACTATCCCGAATTCAGTAAGCAACTAACCTTCGACATAATTAAATTGGTCAATGATAAATGTGGATCAAAACAAATGACAACGTTTTGTGAAGGACTGATGAGATTGGGATTCAAATATGCAACAAAATCTGGTCTGTCATTATCGAACTCCGATCTCGTTAGTCCAAGTTATAAGAAACTACTTCTTAGAGGTATACGATCAAGAATAACAAAATCCTGATCAAAGATCGGCAACAAACAGGAGGTTTCAATGTCATTATCACTATGACCGAAGGTCTTGGATGCTGTTAATAGTAATATTAATTTAGAAATAACAGGATATAGTTTAAAACAAACACCGATTCAAATGATAATTAACTCTGGTGCCAGAGGCACGTTGTCTCAGATTCAACAATTAATTGGTTCTAGAGGATATATCGTTGGGTTTGATGGAAAACCATGTAGATTACCAATTCTGAATTCTTATAATGAAGGATTAAGCTTAATTCAATTCTTTTGTTGTACATTTTCATCGAGAAGAGGATTGATCGAGACAACGTTGAAAACGGCAAGCTCCGGTTATCTCACAAGAAAACTTGTTGAATCAACGAGAGAGTGAGTAATAAGTGAAGATGATTGCAGCACCGAAACAGGTCTAAATGTTAAACCAATCATGGATCTTGATTTTATTAAGAACAGATTGATCGGAAGATTTATAGCTAAACCGATATTAACAAACAAAAAAATAATTGTACAGAGAAATGAACTAATTACTGAAGATAACATTTATAAGATATTAACAAATTGTAATGATGGTTTATGAATCAGATCTCCGTTGACATGTCAAGCAAGATTTGGTATCTGTAAACTCTGTTATGGAATAGAATTGGGTAGTGGAAACATGGTACAACATGGTGATTCTGTTGGTGTTTTAGCAGCCCAATCAATTGGCGAACCTGGAACACAACTTACATTAAGAACATTTCATGGATTAACAAATATCGAAGGTAAAACCAATAGAAAAATGATAAAGAACTGTTTAATATCACCAGTTTCAGGAATTATTAAGATCAAGGATGTTTCATGTGTTGTTTCAGAATCAAACGATATAACCGTTGTTAATTCTAACGGTTCGTTATTAATTATTAAAGATGATATTGAAATCTGGAGTTATAAACTGCCAAGAGGTACTCACTTGTTGGTTTCGAACAATAAACACGTTGAATCCGAAGAGATATTATGTTTCAATTGTGTCAGATCAACAAGTTTATTAAGTTTAGCCAGTGGTCGTTCGTTCTCTAAGAACTTAATATATTACTTAAACATTAAGAAAGAAACCTACGATATAACTGAAAGAGATAAGACCAATGTTAAACCGAATGTTGTCAAAGATAAGATGTCATTGATTGGTTTAGATGTTGGAAAAAAGAAACAGTTGTATTATGTCACTGTTAATAGTAAGAACACGTTTAAAATAAATCCTAATGAAAAGATAAGTTTATTTGATAAGATCTTAGAGGTTACAACCGAAGATGAAGATGAAATTGACATAACATTGACTGAAGGTTTCGAAAGATTATCGAAGTTATTTGATAACAACAACGATGAAGATAATAGTTCAGTTATTAGTCCGATAGATGGGATATTAAAACATGGAACCGATGGTAATGGAAACAGATTATCCATCATTGATCCGATAAACATTAACAAACGGCCTGTTGTTTATTCTGGTTTAGATGTTAAACTGTTTATTAAAGAGAACAACATGGTAAAACAAGGACAAATCATCTTACATGGAGACCATGATCTATCGAATTATGCTGAAATATACGGGTTCAATGATCTCTTTAACTATTTCGTTGGTATTGTCCAAGAAATATACGGAAACCAAGGAGTTAATGTTAATAGTAAACACATTGAGATGGTTTTAAGACAAATGACTAACACAGTAAGCATATCTGATGCTGGTAATTCACCATTGAAGGTCGGATGTTGTTATAATTGACAGGATGTTTCCAGAATTAATTATTATATCAAAACATTAAAAAGAAAAACAGTATTAGGTGATAGACAAATCGTTGGTATAACAGAAACATGTGTAAATCAAAGATCTATACTATCCGCTATCTCCTTTCAAGGAGCAATAAAATCAATAATTAAAGCTATAATATCTAATAACAATTACGAAATAACTAGAATAAAAGATAAAATTATGTTAGGAAAAGTACCATCGATTGGTACAGGTTTCATAAACGAACAAAAATTGATTGAAGATGGGATGTTAAACAAAAGTGATCCCGTTGATGGAAAGATCTAGGTATAAAATTGTTAGTGAACAGGATATATCTCTTACCAGATGAAATATAACTTCTAACTAATAAGTATATCTCTTTGGTTTAAATAAAACGTTTGAACGTTTGAACAAATTATGTTATTAATAACAGAAATTAAGTAGAAATGTGTAGTAACAACGATGGGATTTTGTTTATCTACATATTAAGATTGAAGTATATAATCGGTAATAGATATTCCATGATAATTGTTAGATATGAGTATATTAAGAAGATTTAACAGAAATTAAACCATTAAGTTAAAGTATTATAAACATAAACGTACCAAAAACACTCATGAACTCTAATATTCAGATAAAAGTACTACCAATGAATAGGAAATAACAATGTCAAGGAACCGTAAAGTTAATAACACTGTGTTTTCTTATTCTGATAAATGTTTGATGTTATCAAAACTAATAAATTACATAATGAGAGATGGTAAGAAACGTATGGCCATGTTGATTTTGAAGAAATCATTGGATTATATAAATGACAGATTACACATTAATCCATTGAAGGTATTATACGAAGCAGTTGATAATGTTACACCATATATAGAAGTTAGAAACATGAGAATCGGTGGTGTTTCATATCAGATACCAATTGATATACCTGTTGATAGAAGATTGGGATTAGGTTTAAGATGGATGGTTGATGCTGCAAAACAACGTAGAGAGGTTACAGCATGGTTGAGGTTGGCTTGAGAAATAATAGATAGTGTTCTAAGAAAGAGTTCTTCATTTAAACGAAGAGAAACCATGCACAACTTAGCTAAAAACAACCAAGCGTTTGCTCACATGGGATGGTAAACTCAAACCTCAGAAAAATAAGAAACATTGGTATAATGGCTCATATAGATGCTGGTAAAACAACCTTCACCGAAAGGTTACTATTTATAACAGGTAAACAACACAACATTGGAGAGGTTCATGACGGAAATACCACTATGGATTGGATGGTTCAGGAACAAGAACGTGGAATAACGATAACATCGGCTGCTACTTCTACAAGTTGGAAGACTGATTTGTTTACTGATGTTCGATTTAATGTCATAGATACTCCCGGTCATATTGATTTTACTGCTGAAGTAGAAAAGAGCTTACGTATCTTGGATGGAGCTGTTATAATATTAGATGCCAGTGCTGGTGTTGAATCTCAAACAGAAACGATTTGAAGACAAGCAAATAAACATTCAATACCGAGAATAATATTTTGTAACAAGATGGATAAAACAGGATCAGATTATTTCATTAGTTCCAATAGTCTGATTAATAAATTATCTATAAAACCATTATTACTACAAATACCAATTGGTACACAATCAGAATTCCATGGGATAATAGATGTAGTTAACATGAAAGCAGTATACTGAAACCAAAATGGTAAAGATCTAACATATAGTATTATGAACATCCCAAACGAATACAAAAATGTTGCCAACGAACAACGGAGGTTACTCGTTGATTCAATTCTCGAGTTCGATCACAACAAAATAACAACATGTCTACGATGTAATAAACTTGATAGCCATAGTATAATCTCATTAATAAGATTAGCTACAATTTCAGGTAAAGCATTCCCAATTATGTGTGGTAGTGCATTCAAAAACAAAGCAATCCAACCTGTATTAGATGCAATTGTTAATTACTTACCATCTCCTGATGATAGACAACCGGTGAGAGATTCACTATTAACAAACAAACTGATTCTAAGATTTCCAAGCAACTCCGAACCAACATCAATGTTAATATTTAAAATAATGTCAGATATATACTCCGGTTTCCTGTGTTTTGTAAGAATATATTCTGGAAGTGTTAAACAAGGAGAGGTGGTCTACAACATTAGAAATAACTCTGAACAGAAGATCACTAAACTGTTGAAAATGCATGCCAACTTTAGAACAGAATTAAGCCATGCAAACTCTGGAGATATTATTTCCATTTGTGGTATTAAAAACTCAATAACCGGTGATACACTATGTGATATAACCTCACCAATATCATTGTTTGCTATTAAATTTCCAACACCTGTCATCTGTGTTGCACTTGAACCAGATACTGAACATGTTTATGAGTAACAAACCTACATTTAAACACATGAAAGGAAACTATTACTACGTTGTAAACAAATATTTGATCAGCAATAACCAAATGTTGTTAAATAACTATATCTGCCGATGCTTTTAATTAAATAAAACATAAAATTATATCCCATCTCGATTGGAACTGATAGCAAATAAAAAAAACATCAACATCTATCCAAAAAACAAGATATTATGTGATGTAAAATCTCGAAGATTTATTAAATTAAATAGACTAAACAGACCACAGATGTTTTAGTTGGAAATGATAATTTAAAATATTAAAACATTCATTCAATGATAAAACCTAAGATATTAGACATGTTCTGCGATAACTGATTGGTCCATTGTTATTTTTCTACCAATTCGAATTATTGTTCGAACAAAATAAAGAGTTAAAGTTAAATATACCACTGGATATTTCTATAATAACTCAAACCAATTAATTTAATTGTACTATTCCTGTTATAATCTAAAATATCCCATTTGTAAACTTAAATCAAACCTCAACAATAACTAAAATAAAAAACAACACAGTGATAGATCTAACTAAAACTATGATAAACTACTTAATTAAATTCCAAGTACCAAAACATGCAAACTGGCTGTATACTACAGGATTTTCATTGATGTTTATATTTATTCTCCAAATATCATCAGGAATTTCGATGGCTATTCACTACAAACCATCAACCAGATTGGCGTTTCTATCTATTCATAGAACTGAAAGATTATTTAAATATGGATGATTAGTAAAAAACTTACATGTCTGCGGATCATCTGCGTTGTTCCTGTTGTTATATTTACATATATTTAAAGGAATTTATTATAAAGCATATTCCGGATCCAAAAAAATAATATGATTAACAGGTAGTATAATACATTTAATTATGATGCTGATCGAGTTTTTTGGTAGTGTTTTAAGCTGAAGTCAAATGTCATACTGGGCTGCTGTGGTAATCACGAACTTTATAGGCTCAATTCCAATTGTTGGTAAACCTCTAAGATTAATATTACTTGGAAGATATTCAGTTGGTGCTTCAACACTTAGAAGATTCTTTGTTTTCCATTGTATATTTCCATTTATATGTTTATTTTTTATCATAATACATCTGTTATTAGTACATATTAAAGGCCAAACAAGCCCAATAGCGAACAGACTACCAATATCAAAATCATTTGAAGATCTTTATCCAAATTTTGTTGCTAAAGACATAATGACTTGTATTGTTGTATTATTTGTAATGTATGTTCTATGTTTGGTCTATCCAAATATAATATTGAATAAATTAAGTTATATCCCAGCTGACTATTATTCAACTCCTACTGACATTGAACCAAAATGGTATTTCTTACCATATTATTCAATACTTAAAACCTTCGAATCAAAGATGTTAGGTATAACTTCGATAATAGTACTCCTATCTTCCTTAGTATTTATCCCATATATTTATAACAAAGAACTACCAAATATAACAACAAGAAGTTATCGATTACATACTATAACCGCATTCATCAGTCTTATCTTTTTAGGATTGACAGGTAAATGCAGATATACAAAATTGATCTCTAAATTATCCAAAGCATGTGTGTTGTGATATCTAGGATTTATTTCTCTACCTTTAATTATAAGAATTATTTCATTTATCAACAAAAAAAACATAAGAGATATTGGATATTAGCTTCAAGATAGGTCAGATTAAACGTGGTTTCAATATTTTTAGACAAGTATGCATCAATTGCCACTCTCTTAAGCTTTTCAAGCTTATGGATCTACTTAAATTGGGATATACCCACAAACAAGCAGCTTTGTTAGTAAAAAAATATAGAATAATCGATTATTTTAAGTTACCATACAAATCAATTATACAGGCCAAACATTTTAACAATGGGTCGTTGCCTCCGGACTTATCTTTAGTAACAAAATATAGATCATTTCAATGAATATATGATCTTTTAACTGGTTATGGTAATACTGTTATAAGAAATAAAAGTAATCTATATCAAAACAAAGGTCTAGAAAGCGGTTGGACTGCTATGAGACCACCATTGGCTTACGGATGTATCAAAGACAACTTCTGTGCTCAACATACCATCCACCAATACACTCGGGATGTGATTGGTTTCCTAAATTGAGTATCAGAACCATGACTAAACATAAGACAGAGAATAACAATACCAATTTTAAGTAGTTTATTCATTACAGGATTAATACTTACCAATTCATTAATTAAAAACAACAACAAAACTCTTTGAGAGTACATCGTTAACAACCATTTGTTCGGATCATGAAACCATTAATAACAGGTTATAGTACATTTATGTAACCTAATTATCCTATTGATTCAATATAAATAGTAATTCATAACTAACAATATAAAACTCTTATCTAATAACCTACATAATCAGAGATTTATTACAATAAACTAAAAATGAACAACATCCATGCTTGGAATAAACGAATACCGATGTCAATGAGACCTATATCTTCTATGTTTTATTAGCTACTATACATCTTAAAATGTTTTCTATGGCATATCTCTGGGTTGTTTAATCAGGAGACCATCGATTAGCATAACAGATAACAGTTTAATTACAAAATCCTATGGATACATTTGTCAGTTATTAATATCTTCATTGTTAATCACATTACTAAGGACCTAACATGAATAGAAGAAAAGTACCTAAATTTAAATTTGATAGAAGAATTGGTGAAAACATCTGAAACTCTAGAAGATCAAGTTTAAACAAACGAAACTATGGGCCGGGACAACATGGCAACAAACCAAAGAAACGTCTAACAGATTATGGTATTAGACTGTTAGCAAAACAAAAGATGAAGATTTATTATTCCAATTTAACAGAATCAAAATTTAAAAAAATATACATAAAAGCTTTGAAACTTAATGGCAACGTTGCTCTCAATATCGTTCGTTTGTTAGAGATAAGGTTAGATGTGCTAGTACATAGGGCCAAATTAGCTCCATCATTCAGAGCTGCCAGACAACTTATAGATCATGGTTATATACTAGTAAATAATAAAGAAGTAAACATATGTTCATATGAATGCAACGTTGGAGATGTCTTCAGAATACATCCGAAATATATTAATTCAATGCTGATAAAACAAAATATACTTAATTTTGAATTAGATGTTCCAAAACATATCGAATGTTGTTATCGATATCTGACATTTAAGTTAATAAAAATTCCGAAATATACCAATAAAACCTATCCAGTTACCATGAATCCTGAATCCATAGTAGAATTTTATTCAGGTAGATATTAATTTAATACTTTGCAAGAAAAATATAATACATATCTCATAAAAAACCTAATATTTGCCAATACCTCAAGCCTATCATATTTACAACGTTGTTCCTGATAAATAATATAAACAATCCAACTATCATGTTAATGAACATCAATGTTAATACTAACACCTCAAACTGATCATAAAAAACCAAACACTGATTAAATGCCCATTTGAGTTCCATTATCTGAATCACCAATAAAATAGACACAATAGCAATATGTAATTTATAATTTTTCTTCATAATAAAATGCATAAGCTTAATAAAAAGAGTTTTAAACACGGTATACTCAATGTTATGAAAATTACTAATCCTTTTTCCTTTAGTTAACGTGAACCTTATATTATATCTCCTATTTTTTAAATTATTAATATAAGATCATAGAACCAACATACTAGTCATCAACATCATTACCAACGTAATAAGCAGTGTTAGAATCGACTCTATCATTTTCTCATATTATTCAAAATATACGTTAAGGTTATTTTCTTTATGTTCTTAGTATCATCATCGAAGTTTATATTTGGGTCGATGTAAAACACCAACGGCAAAACAATATCAGCAAACGGAGGTATTATCATCTTGTTGTAACAAAAACATTGTAATTTATTAAAATATTTACTTGCTATAAATGGTGTGATGTTGTAAATTGCTTCACCAACAAAATAGTCGTTATTTTTGTTTCTTAGTTTATAATTGGCCTTTGTTACTTCTCCAGGTATTAAAGTTATATGACTTATACTACATCTAAAAACACATGGCAACATTTTATCTACTTGAGTAATAAATTCTATTTGAATAGGTTGGTGATGTAATTTCTTGTTAAGATTAACTCCTTTCTTAGGAGTTCCAGCTAAACCAAACTTGGAACATGTTATTTTATACAATTTTGTCATTAAATAACAGAAAACACCCATGGAAACAAACATCGCGATACTGAATCCATAAATCAGACCCGAACTTATCGATAACATCTTTATCATGGACTTTTAATACATGTTTTACCTCTAATTTTTGAATCAATAATAATATAAAAGAACAACAAAATACCAATAACACCAAAATATGCACCATATGTTGACACTTTGTTTCAACCGCTATAAGCTTCGATGTAATCTATACTCCTTCTTGGCATTCCAGCTAATCCTAGAAAATGTTGAGGTAGAAATGTTATGTTTGAAGCTATAAATGTTATAACAGCATGCAATATACATAATTTTTCACTATATGTTCGTTTAAATATTTTATAAAACCAATAATATCATCCTGCCATGGCAGCAAATGTCGATGCAACAGACAACACGTAATGAAAATGAGCCACAACATAATAAGTATCATGTAATGCTTTACTTAAAGCAGCATTAGCTAATTGTATTCCAGTTAAACCACCTGCAACAAACAATATCACAAATCCTAATGCCCATATCATAGGGGATTTCAAACGAATATTGCCACCTCACATAGTACCAAGTCAAGAAAACACCTTAATTCCGGTTGGAACAGCAACCGCCATTGTTGAGATTACAAAATATTTTATCGATTTAAATGTAAACCCTACAGTATACATGTGATGTGCTCAAACAACCATACCTATTAATGCTATAGACATCATTGATAATATCATGCCAGATCTTCCAAAGATTGGTTTACCTGAAAACTTAGATATAATTTCACTTACTATTCCAAATGCTGGTAGTATTAAAGCATAGACTTCCGGATGTCCAAAGAACCAAAACAAATGTTGAAACATCGTGGGATCACTTCCTGCTTGAGCCTCATAGAAAACAGTGTTATATCTTCTATCTAAAAACAACATTGTAACAGCACTTATTAGTACTGGCATTATTATTATTAATAATAAAGATGAAATTAACAACGCCCAAGCTATAAGTGACATTTTAACAAGTCTTACTCTCCTATCTTTCTTCGTTATAATTGTTGAAATAAAGTTTGATGAAGTAATTACAGATGAAATACATGCCAATATAATTGCAAATATAACCAAATCTACTGATTTACCAGCATGGTAATTGGCATTAGATAACGGAGGATATAAAGTCCATCCTGTTGCAGAACCATAATCATTTAATGTACCTTTTGTTAACATCGATGCCACTGCAATTAAACCTGACAATACCAAAATAAAGAAAGAACATAAACTTGCTGCTTTCGAAGCCAAACCGTTGGACATAACTAATTCTGGTATTAATAAACTTCCCATACCATTGATAAGCATCGGCATTAACATATAAAATATCATTATTAAACCATGTGCTGTCATCGAAGAATTATATAAATGTTTAGCTCTATCATCTATATCCCCATCTTTATATATTAATCTGGCAATTTTGTTGTAAACCTGTATTCCAGGATGTTTTAATTCGGTTCTCATCAAGATCGATATTATCATAGCAATTGTGCCAAATATTACTGAAAAGAATATATAATATCTACCCATCCTAACATGATCCCAAAGCATCAACGAATTTATAACATTTGTAGTATATTTTCTTAGCCAATCATTAACAAATACCACAATATCATAAATATTTAATATCATTCGAAATATGTTATCTTCGATGTAATCTGTTAACTTATTAAATTTACGATCCATGTCTCATTATCCTAAATGCTTTATCTAGATCGGATTTTGCCACTTTCAACCAGTTATTAAATCTTTCTTGAGATACAGCTCGAACAGCAATTGGCATAAATGCATGATCTTTACCACAAAATTCTGAACATTGACCATAATATATACCAGGAGTACTTACCTTAATCCAAGCATCATTCAATTTTCCTGGAATTGCATCTATTTTTAACCCAAACGATGGAACAGCAAATCCATGAATTACATCATCAGATGTTATCAATATTCTAACAACCCTTCTGGTAGGTACAACAAGTTCATAATCTGTTGCCAATAGCTCAGGATAGAGACCTAAATTAGTTTTCTTGAATCCAATTCTATGTTGTGGTCTCAATATATTCGAATTGTAATTAAATCTATCACCAATTAAGTTATATTCATAGTTTCAATATCATTGATGTGCTGTTACTTTTACAGTAATAAATGGTAACCTCTTCTGAGACATCTGATACTTTAATACCTTAAACGAAGGTTCACATATACTGGATAAAATCATAATTGGTATAATTATTCATATGATTTCTAAAGGTAAATTCTTATTTGTTTGTGATATAACAGTATTTCCGTTGTTTTTATAACACAGAATTATAATTGCTATTACAACAAACACCAATATTGGAAATAATAATACATTTGTAAAACTCATAAGCTGATTTATCTGTTTCATTACTGGTGTTGCTGACCGTTGTAAACCTGTCTGTCAATTTAATGGTTTTCCAACAAATATAGACATCTTTCTACCTCAAAACCGCCAACATAGTTGGGATTAATATAGATAATAACCTGTTTATAACCAGATTTTGTTTTTTTGTTAGATAATGAATCATTTTTAGATAGATTAATTTACATAGGATGTTTTTAGTCTTTAATTTATTCCATTTCATATTTAGACATGAATAATAATTCCAATCTAGACCTTAATTCTAGTTACAACAAGATGTTCGATCAATAAGTTTATTTTTTTTATTAGCATCGAATGAATTCTTATTGATTTATCTTAATTCTGTTATCTAATTGAGAACATCAACAACCACAGATAACATCTATGTTTTTTTATCTCAACCTCATTGTGTTACGGTTAGTTAAATTCCAATCCAAACATGTCAATGTTGCTTTGTTTTTTTTCTTCAATAAACTGAACAATCAGTAACATTATATCATTACTCATCAATTACTTATTAATATTTCTCGATTTATTTCTTTGTTTCCATTAGTTAGAACATGTCGATATGTCATATACTAACAAATTTATTCTATTCAATTGTTTAATAGTCTCTGTTCATAATCAACATCAATCATACATTTAATAACATTAATCTCATTAAATATTATCAGCAAATTATACAGACAACATAAACATATACATTGAATCAAAAAAATTAATCTGTTATCTCCTACATCTATACTTTATCATTTATCTCTAACTTTTATTCCAGCACTTAGTTCCAACATTTTATTTCCTAATTCATGAGCCAATTCAATCAGATCAAACAAGTTTATAAATATTATAACCCTTAATAGATGAGATCTATTAGATCTTAAACCAAGAGGTCGTTTGTTCTTAGTGTTTTTTTAAAAAAACATTATTTAATAACTATATGCTATTAGTCTTTAATGGTTTATGGTTTTTTTATAACAGTCTATCTTCTCATAAACTATTTATACATTTGTACTAACAAAAATCTATCAAATTTTATTTTAATTCTTAGTTATCTGCATGTTGGTTTAAAACGGTCAGAGAAAACATGTATGATTCAAGGGTGACTGGACATTAACAACGGTGTAATATGTTTAGCAATTAACACGACTGGACAAAATTGAATTAACACTTCAAGAACCACCTTCTTAAACTCCACCATTATACTGCAACTGTATTGTTTAATATTATTTTTATCAATTTATATCTGTTTTCCATTTCTCTATAACTAATCTTGGCATATTAACTTCAACCAATAAACGTTTTTTTCATTTCATACCGTTTTTTGTTAAATTATTAACAACATTAACCTGATTTATAATTTTATCTTGTTGTTAAGGTTATATTTTAAAATCTTTCGAGAGTTTACTTGATTCAAAGCCATTATACTACTAACAACTTCAGTTTTATGTTAAGTATTTAAAATAATTTCTCGGTATCAGGATTTATAATAGTTTCATTCGAATCAAATATACTCACATATAGCAAATTATTAAGCTTAATCTTTATCAATTCACACTTATCAATAAATATTTCATAGATTAATCCTCTAATTCTTGACTTAAACACCAACAGCTCAATACTATTGATTGTTGATTTAATATGTCATTTTAACATAAATATCTTTTGTAATACGTTTATTTAAACAAATTTCAAGACCAACGTAGTCACTAAATACTGATAGTCCCATTTCATCAATAATCGTGTTCAAACCTCTCAAACATATGCTCGATAACACAACGTGATTACACAGTTTTATCTTCTATCAATCAAAAAAATTATAATTTAAACTATTTACTTTGTTGTTATAATATTTCATATTTAAAAGATTAAATTGTTATAATTCTTAATTTTAAATAACTATTAAAAAAAGATAAAATTAAATCATCATACCAAACGTTGTACCAAAGATAACAAACAATTGACATGTTTATAACCTCCAATCATTTATTGGTATAATAATTTATGAATTAAAATTATCTAAAACTACCTGATTATAAGCCAATCTTCAAAATATTCTTTAATTTATTACAATACCATCGAACATTATCTATCCCATTCATTGACTACTATGGTTTTTTTTCTCAACATCATGATCATATCTTTTGGATGTTGGTGTTAGTCTAAATCCAGTAATCCGATGTTTGATTCATCAACCGAAACTTCAAATTTATTCAACTATTATTCTTAAAATTAATAAACATCTTTTAAAAACATCTATTTGTATTGGTTATTATAAATCGTTTCTTTTAATGAAAACAACCAATCAACCAAATCCCAACATCTCCAACATAATTGCATCAAACACAACAGCCATTACAACGTTGTAACGTTTATTTGTTTGTTTTTATGTAGATGTTGTTGTTTTAAGACCATAAGGAACCAAATTATTACTACGATTATCATAAATATCTCAAATTATTAATACTTGAAATTAAATGAAACAAAACAAGACTCAATTATATTTAACTTAAGGCGAGAACTGATCGATTATTAGTTAATTGATATAAAAGATACAAAAGTATTAAAATAATACCTTATAGTATTAAACTCTAAAACATTTAACAAAAATCCAACCGCTATAATATATATGCTATCAAGATCGATGATCACTTTACAGTGAATTACTATATATTATAACATTTCGATTATAATCATGTAAGTTTATTTTAAAAAAAGAGATAAGTATGAATTATAAACGTTGATAACTTATAATTATCCGATACTTCACAACATTATTCTCACAACAATAACATTCATGATAAATTTGGTATTTATACCAAACTACACATATTAGTTCAATATTTTATCTGTTTGTTTGATAATTTTGATCGAATAAATTAATAAATATATTGATGGAGTAATTTATACACATCATTACTAATTGTAAATCATCTGTTATGTCAAATATGTTCAATTTATGACAGATTTATTTCAATTAAAACAATACAATATCTTACTTAAAAATAAATATTATAGAAATTAATTCATCACTTTGTTGTTATGATTGAAGTAACAAATCGATGTAAACCACATAAACACACATAATAAATTGCTCGATTTTATGTCTATTATATGTTTTGATAATTCAATATTATAACACATAGTACTAAAATTAATTAACATTTCTAAAACCAAACATGAATATTTATAATTATTTATAACATTCTACTCAAGGATATATAACCACTACATTTATATTCTTCAATTGACACCATTTTTTTTGGCATTGAATTACTTATTGAAATAATCTATTATATTTTAATAAAAAACTCAATCAACAATGTTGTTCTAGTTAAAATTAAACTAATCAATCATCAAATATATATCTGTTTCATTTCGAATTTTAATGTTTATAACATTATAACCAGATATTTTCAATATACCAAACAATTTATCTCCCCATTTCATTATTTCTATGTTACAAGTTAATGACTACTAATAAGTATAACTACCTTTTATCTATCATAAATCGTTATATCTTTAAACAAAATTGATAATAAATAATCCAAAACATGTAAATGTCTCCATAAACACACATATATATATATTAAAAATCTATACACCAAAATAACATGTTTTCGTTGTATCAAATCCTGACATATACCTGTTATTACAGAAAATAAACATCACTACTGATATAAATTGTATTAAATAACTACTAATTCCGACCCCAACACATTGTCATTGATCCAATCATTATAGTAACTTATGTAAACATTACAACAAAATCATTCACTTGTTGTTTATCTTTAAAACCCATATGAATTAATAACTTATTCATGTTGTATTTTTAAAAAAGAATATAATAACAACTACCTTAATATGTTAATGTGTAAATTATAACCAAACGGTTGGTTACCTGATCAAACGCCAAAATGTCTACCTGTTGAACTATCAATTTAGATATTTCTATAACAACTAAGTAAATATTTAAACATATAAAATGTTGTCAAACGTTGATGCATAACGATAGAAATACCATTAATAAGTTTTCAAACAACTATTAAACTAACATGATAATACCATCAGTCTCGGCAAGACTGTAATATTTATACTTAATATTAATAAGTTTTTATATTTGTTTAACTATTAAATTGAAATAAATTTACATATCTAAACCATAAATTAACTCAAATGAGATTATACGCTTGTAATCAAGGATAATAAATATAACTAAGCTTATTGTTCATCGATGTAGATGAAATCTAAGTGTTGTTACGTTTGGAATTCATATCCTACTTTGTTGTTATTTTGTTTAGATGTTATATTAATAATTAACTTTTATTAAATTTAAATTAAAAATATGTTACCGATTGATTCATTTCCATATAAAACATATAGTTGTTCTTGTAGTTTTAAATCATAATAACATGTAGTTATGTTAAATAAATTAGGAAATAGTAAACTTATATTAATGTCGGATAAATAACCATCAATGTCCAAAGTCAGTAGAGGATTAACAACTCACTATAAACATAAAGAAATTCTAAAATTAACTAAAGGTTATTATGGCCGTCGTAAATCCTGTATTAAAACAGCAAAACAAGCTGTGGATAGATCTCTAGCTTATAAGTATAAATCAAATAGATTAAAACGACGTATTGAAAAAACAAATTCAATCAAATGCCTAAACAAAGGTTCAAACGAACGATCTATTGGGTATAAACTAACAATATTTGGTTTACATAAGCTTGGTTTAGAATACACGTTGCCAATGTTAAATGAACTAGCAAGTAAAAATTTATTCTATGATGTGTTATTTAATTTATTTATTTTCTTACCAAAGATTAGTTAATTAAAACTATTCGATCGTTGGAGGTTTAAAAGAGTGTTGATTCGTTGTTGCTTGAACGTTGTTACCAACTTTGAACATCGGATTCAAGATGTTAATCTCAATCGTTATTAATTCAAATAATATCCAATAATATATTAATCACAAGTATCTGTGTTGGATTAGATCCTTTTTTTTGGTTTAATTTCAACTTATAAACTAATAGCTTAGACAGAACAATCCTTTTTAAAAAACAAATCAAATCTTAATATAAATACACTAATTTAATCCATATTACTTAATACGAACCAACGTTAGTGAGGTTTAATACCTACATGTTTAGTCGTTTGTTATCTCAATACACATATAATCTCCATGTAATACCATCTCTTTTTTGTTGTTGTATTTTATATAAATCATACCCATTTTAAGCTAATAATCCATAACTTGGATAAACAATAATATAATTATAAACATTTTTTTGCTTACATAGATAATAATATTATTAATTTCTAATAAAAATGATAAATTTATACCAACATCATTGATGGGTTACCATATTGAATCATTGATTTCTTTTGTTTACACGTTTCTCATGTTTGAAGCTTAACATTTAATTAATTTATACTACCAAGGATGGAATTGACATCGTTTGTTTGTTGTTACCCTATTATTTCTCCTTCAATTAATACTCTATGACCGTTGTTTATCAAACAAAGTGTTACATTGATGTTAAATATGACTGTTCCAATCATGACAGAATTAAATCGGTTTTAATTAAGATACTTGGAACTACATCTTGAATAAACAACACAACATCCATGCATTTAATAGTTTTAAACTTAATTGGAGTTTATATCATCCAATAATACAATTAAAATGTTTGAATTCCAAAAAAAAACAGATACATTAATTTGATATTGAACCTATTAATGTTAGAAATACTTTGATTAAAACGAACTATTAATACAGATATTTAATATTGATATGTTACAGAAACAAGAAAATGGTATAGATGTTAAGTATACATGTTATCAACGAAGTAATAGAAGTTGTAACTTTGTTGTGAACGTTGAATAGAAAAAAGGTTTAGAGTATTAGATGGACTACCATTTGCAAACGGTGAACTTCATCTAGATCACATAGTAAATAAAATACTGAAGACATTTGTATCAAGCCAATGAAGAACTTGGAAGGTCTTCGAATATCAAAAAATAATTGGGATTGTCATGAATTACCTATCGAACTACAAGTAATAGCTAAAACAAAGAAACAGAAGGTACTTATCATTTTTATGTAAGATATATTTATTGAACTGAGCTATAACACAAGGGTTGCAACTAAAAATGTTTGGAATCCGTTGTTATAAATCAAGGACAGTTGTACTTTGTAAAGCTCAAAAGATGATATACTAATAGAATTTATAACCCTGTTAAAACAGGAATGATAACGTTTGGGAAGAAATATTCAGCTTGATCAATAACAGATAACAGTAGCATACCAGATATCGATGTTATTGATTCAGTGATGGATAGTCTTGAAGGCGGGATATATGGTGTAATATCTTAAAAAAACGACAAGTTAAGATAATATCAATGCCAACATTATTAGAATTGTTAGTTAATTTTTTATTCCAAGATTCATAGATGTTAGATTCGAGAATACAGATTAGTAATTGTATGTTATGGTCGTTGCCATGAGGAATATATGTTAATGTAGCTGCAAATGGATTAAATTCTAAAAGATTAGAATATGGATCAATCTTGTTGTTAGAAAAGAAATAAGTATGAACCAATCATGGTTATATGGATCAATCCCTGCTGAAATAATGACTACTTTCAATGTTTTCAATGTTTTTAACCAAAGAAATATGCCAATAGTTGTTGATTTTAGAACTAAAACATCGATCGTTAACATAACAAACAGGTTAAACAGGTTTAAAAGGTTAACTGAATATAAAAGAAGTTTTTTTTGAACTACAACAACAAATATTTTAAAAAAAAGACAATCGATGTTATAACTAATGGTTTGGTTGGAACAAAAATATGATAAATAAACTTATAGCCTGTTCGCTTATCCATAATTGTGTTGAAGTGAATAAACGGTGGTCTTAGATCAACATGATCGAATTCTTTGATAATTAATTGTGTTAATCCTCTAATGGTATATAAGATTATATTATAACAGGAAAGTGACAATCGACAAAGATTATTAATTGTATAAAGTTTAAACCTCAATGACATAAAGAATTAATACGTTAAATTAATTTGAACAAGGGCAGATTGGATTGTGTCACATCAACGTGTTTGGGGAACACCTATTTGTTTAGTTAGAGGTTGATTTAATAAAATAATCTATGATAAAAATTTATTTTGAAGGTTGTGAGATCTATTTGAGAAAGAAATAGGATTCGTATTGATCAGAAGTTAAAATTTTATATGGCAGATATGATAGGTTCAATTGATCGAAGGTATAATGATGTCTTGGATGTATGGGTTTGATGCGGGTATTGTTTATAAATTAAGGAATGGTAGATTACCTTGGGATGTTGTTATCGGAGACATGGATCAACATAGAAGATGGTTTCAAACATTATTAATAACCAGTACTATATTAGAGGATAAAATTCTAATAAAAACCATTGATAACACATCCGTTTATCTTGAATGTTGATTTTAATAAGATGTCAAAGTCTATTGTTGGAACTTCTGTTAACAATATAATAAACAACGACCACAACGTTTCAAGAGGATGGGTTTTTGGTTTATCTGAAAACATAATAGTAGGGGGTAATTGATCATTGAAAATGGTAGAAGTGTTGTATGGAATAAATTATGTAATAAAATGAACACTTAATGTTATGGAACCTGAAACTGAATTGATTCCAAGGCTGTTACGTCAGATTGACAGGTTTGTTTTACATAAATTAGTTATTTGGAACAACAAAATCCGTTGTCTTTATGATAATTGTTTATATTATGACATATTAGATCTCATTGGAAGTATATGTAAAGATATATCCTCAGATTATTTTGAAGCATCGAAACGTTTACTATATTGTCATTTTAGATATTCTGCTAGAATGGATGAATTGTTTATATGTTATAAATTGTTGAACAACGTAGATGTGTAAATAGCTTAATCCAATTTTACCAACAACAGTATAAGAATATTTTTAATCAACTTAAGATTTGTAATTATGTTATTTGGGATTACCTTCAAATTGATTTAATTCTACGATAACATTACAGTTTGAAGTTATAAATCTAATAAAGGATGTAGTTAATGGTATCTTATTTGATAAGGATTTAACAAAAAAAAATAAATTGGTCATAGTAACGGTAATAGTAAACGATATCAGTAAGTTAAAGTTATTCAAAAAATATAAGTTCCAACGATATATCTGGGTATATTAAATTAAATATTATTTATTCAAAGAAGAATAACGGAGGATAAGGATGTTGGGATTAGTGATTTTGTTTGAATTAAGATTGGTATAAATATCAGAATTTATGTAATAAATGTAGAAGACTGTCTAATAGACAGATGTAAGTAGTCTAAATTGATGTTTGGTATGAGTTTTAGAGAATTAATAGACTAAAAAATATTTAAATTAATTAATATGTAATGTATAATGGGTGTGATCGGATTTTGGTTTTACTAAAAGATAACAAATATTTCAATTAAATGCAATTGATCATAGAAATGTTTTTAAAATTCTAAGAACAGCTCTAGTTTTAATAAGTTTTTAATAACTTAACGTTGTTTGTTTTTAAACTGAATTTTATTAAAAGTTCAATAAA
Organism: Candidatus Hodgkinia cicadicola; assembly: GCF_002774925.1. Classification (NCBI taxonomy): domain Bacteria; kingdom Pseudomonadati; phylum Pseudomonadota; class Alphaproteobacteria; order Hyphomicrobiales; genus Candidatus Hodgkinia; species Candidatus Hodgkinia cicadicola. The sequence goes on along the minus strand of NZ_NXGO01000030.1, from coordinate 5,255 downwards.
TTTGGTAGTTAATACAATTGAATTTAAATTGACATTCAATCAGATATATATTGGATAATCTATTAGCAACAAAATAATATAAATATCTAAAATGAAGTGATCCTATGTTTTCTAATTATATTAAGATGGTTAACTATTAAGCCAACGAAGTGATGATTTCTTGAATTCCGATGCATATTACACCGTTGTAAATCATAATAGATCTCAAACTGAAATGTAGATTTATGTTGAATATAAATTTATGTAAATTTATGAACATCGAAATTAAACTTTAACGTTAATACCGATTATTACTTTATAATTTCTCTCATGTTTAAATATATTTAGTTTTTTTAAAACTTTGTTAGGTTTAGATGTCAATCTAATAAATTTAATAATTGATTAATGTTCGAGTCAATAATTTTGTTTGTTATTAAGTTGTTAAGTTTTGATGCGGATCTTCTTAATGATTCTGTTCATGTTTTTTTTTAAACATGATGTTGTTTGTTAAATCTTCGAGCAATTGATGGCTCTTTCTGGATTATTGTTTCAACTTGTTTAAGTTCTAACCTTTTGTTCATAAATTCTAAGCATAAAAGAGTTCTTATCTTAAAGGAATAATCTATATTCCATACTTCAAATGTATACATTGAGATCTTAAATCTAAACATGGTAGTGTTGAGATGTTTCTATATGTGTAGATGTTTTCGGTTGTTGGATTCATAGATTCGTTTATCAAAATATATATAGTGTTTCCCAATGTTTCGTCTATGTTGCTTAATATTATTGATGGCAATTAATTTAATCGGATTAATGTACTTCACCCATTAACAAGTTCATCTTTGAATAACAGGTGGTCACTTGAAAGGTCAAGTTAGTAAAACTCGGGATCGGATGTTGGATTAAATTAGGTTCTAATCAGAATAGTTAACAGTTTGAATTTTTATTACCAACATCCTCATGGTTTTTTTTTGTTTGGTATTAATTTAATTTAATATTGACATAAGTACCTGATGTTTTGTTATGTTTAGATCATTTTATCTTATAATCTTGTTGTTAACGGTAAGTTTTACTTATGTTATTACATCTAACATCGATTATTATTAACAAACTTGTAGTTGTGTTGTTTTTTCGTTGTTTTAAATTATTATTAATAGTATTTTATAATTATAACATAAAATTTATATATATTTCAATGTGTTTATATTTTCGTGGGAATGGATTAATTACTATTATTCTGTTGTCCAGTTTTGTTTAATCTACTTGTTTTTACATCGTTGTGATTTTTAATAGCAGTTTAATAAAGATTTTGTTTTGGATTTAACAGTTTATCTCTAAACGTTTGATCGGATTTATGTTTTCTTGTTGTTAACATGTTGAAACGAATTATCTAAATCATTTATCAAGTCGTTAATGTCTTCGAAGCCGATCTGTAACCTTATGATCGGGGTGTTGGTTATTCCCTTGAAATGTCGATGTTTAGTATCAGCTATTGCTGCTAAGCTTTTATATCCTCCTCATGACCATCCTAATCCAAATATTTTAAGACCATCTAATAATCTCTTATAGTCTTCAATTTTGTTGCTTTTGAGAGTAAACGATATTATGCCATTACTTAATTTGTAATCTCTTTTCCAAAGTTTATGATCCGGAGATCATGGTAAAATCGGACTGAATACATGACTAACATAACCCGATGTGGTTAAATATTTACAAACCTTAACAACAGAATTATGGTGGTAATATAATCGAACGAAGACTGATTTCAGATTTTTAAGAACCAAAGTGCAGTTATAACTACTACTTGTTGTTCCGATAAGCCTTTCGAAGTTATTAAATGCCAATGAAAGTTTTTTTGTTGTAGATACCGATCCAATAACAACGTCCGAACATCCTGTTGGGTATTTGGTTAAAGCACAAATCGATATATCGACTCCTTGTGTTATTGGTTTATATATTAAGGGTGTTGCTCATGAATTATCCATTGATATAACACATCTGTTTGAACGTTGTTTTATGTATTTACAGATCGAATGAATATCTAATATCTCGAATGTATTCGAACATGGTGATTCCAAATGAATTAACTTGGTATTGGTTCTAAGTAATGTCTTTAAGTTATATTCATCTCTTGGATCGAAGAAATCAACATGGACATTGAATCTCGTTAATAACATCTTACAGAATTGTTTTAAAGGATTATAAACAGAATCCACTACCAATGCGTGGTCGTTTGGCTTTAGTATACATAGAAACGTTGATGTTAATGCCATTAATCCCGAACATGTTACCATTGTCTTATCGGATCTTTCCAACATGCTAATAGCAACACATAGATCATTTGTTGTCGGCGTACCATGTGTTCCATAGGTATATTTTTTGTTATTCTTTATCATCTCGGATGTATTTCTGAATAAAATCGTTGATCCATTAACGAGGATGTTGTTCACGAATCCGTTGTCCATATCATCGAATGTTTTTATTAAAGTGGTACTATCAGCTAGATTGTTGTGGGTGTTTGTTTTAATTTTGTTCAAGTAATCTATTCTGTTAGTCATTTATAGACTGTTATCAGATGGGTAGATGGATTCGGATTGTCACTTTGTTGTTTTTTGACCGAAGATATTTATCTTCATAATTAAAATCTGGAGGTTGGTAACCAAAATTATCAAATGGATTAAACATGTTTATGTTTGGTCACTGTTTCGGTCTCCGTTGTCTTCTTCATCTCCATTTTTGGAGTTTTCTCTATAATCCTCATAGTAATTCTCATAATATTCCCGTTCATCTTCTCGGTTACATAGATCATTGAAGAGTTTAGCTAAAACGATGATGTAAAACGTTAACCACCTATAATCTGTCAATGAATATAACAGAATTGATATTGGATTTAAAATAATCGTTATTTTGTTTCAAGTTCATCTTATTATTTTCTTTGTTTTTCGTTTTAATCTTCTTATTAGACGATAAAATGGTTTTAATTTGTAATTTACATACCATCAGCAAACAAAAATACCATAAATCAAACGTATGAGTATATTGGTTAAACTTATTGATGTTATTTTTGTAAATCACTTGCTTATAACGTTTCTAATATGTGATAGATCTTCACATCAGAGGGTGTATTCTTTTATCAGTATAGTTCTAATCAAAGAGATGTTTATTTGTATAAGGTTCAGTTGTTAATTTAATAAATTATTTACAAAGCGGATGATAAAATCCAATGAATAGAAAGTAGTGGTTGGTATGTTTAAGTAATATTTGATGGGATGTTGTTGTTAAGTAATTAAAGGCCAACGGTTATATGGTTTTTTATAGCATTTAATAATGTGGTTATTATTTCGATGATCGGATTGTTCTGGTTTTTAAACAACATGTATAAGGTAATTGATATTCCAAATGAGGAGTTAATCGTCTTGTTACAACGTTTGGTCCGAACATCTTTGGGGTATAAATCGTTGATTAAGTTCAGATTTGTATTAAACGGGCTTTTGATGTTGGGTTTTTGTTATTCAATAGTAATTTATAGGGATAAATTGGCCAACGAGATCATGATGTTAACATATACATGGACTACTTGGTTAATCAACTTTTGTTAATATTAATAGTTATAAAGTATACTAATCAATAATATCGATGTTGGAGGTATAATCTTGGAATTAAAGATTCAGTTCGAACATGTATGTTTATTTTTTGTTTCTGTGATAACATCCGATGTTTCGGTTTAAGTTCTAAAACATAAATTGTATCTATGTTATGGCGGTTTGATCAAACATCCAATGAAAACATGTCAGTTTTTAGTATTATGATAGATGTTACCATGTAATCCACAACATGTTGACAACTTTTGTTCGGTTGTTGGTGTTTTAATTCTTAATTAGTTATATAGTAATCTTCATGGAAGATCTGTTCATTTTATTGGTTGATAACTAGAAAACAACATGGTTAAAAAGAAGGGGATGGAAGTATTAAGTTTGGTGTTGGTGTGGATGTTGTTCGATTAGACATAACGTCGGAATTTGTAAAGTTATTGAAACATCCATGGTTTAACCAATTGAATAATTACCACTATAGGTATACTCGGACATATTATTAATAGGAATTAAGAACTAATGGTGTTGTTGGCCATGGGAACGTTGTAGTTGCTAAACGTTTTAACATTTAAATTGTTGTAATGATCTGATCTATGACTGGAGGAAACAATTGGTTGGCTTTGGGTAGAGGTAATTGGTAGTTTTGTTGATGTTTGGGCGTTTGTGTTGTCAGTTTAAATAGAAGAAAGGGTTATAAAAGAACATACAGGATATAAAATGTTATAGTTATGGTATGTTTTATGAAGATAATGAGGTTATAAGTAATAGATCAGTAGATATTTAGTTGAGATTGGTGTTGTGGTTGAGATGTTTTGTTATGTAACTGGTTGAAGGATTTATTGGAATTAGAACTGATACTTGTGAGAAATAATTGTGTTCATGGATGTTGTGTCGATGATGTGTTCGGTAGGTTTTAGTTCTTTAGATTTATTTAAGAATTAACAATAAAATAGTATTGAATGATACAACGAAGACATGGATTTGATTCTGTGATTAAAAAAAAACATGAATCTAATGAGATCTATCTGTATTGTTCCATATGTGGAAGATGAAATACCCACCAGTAAAACCTTCAGTCCTATATATTTGATTTAAAGGACAACAAGGTGTCTAAGATTTTAACTATTCATGCTCAACATGGTAATGCGTTGTTGTTCTTAAACTAAATTACTGAAAGGCATAAGTATTTACTTTTCCAGTTTTGTTGTTAGCAGTTTGTTTATAGTTTTCGAGATATTAGTACCAGTTAGCTGAAATATGTTACCATACTTACACATCTGGCCTATCAACGTGATAGTCTATCACTTCTCTTAATAGAATGTTTTTTCGGTTTAGCTTCCGGCTTAGATGCTTTCAGCAGTTATCTATTCCATACTTAGCTAACCTGCCATGCCGTTTGGCAACGACAACAGGTAGACCAGAGGTATGTCCATCTCGATCCTCTCGTACTAGAGACAGGATCCGTCAACATTCTTTTTCCCACGGCAGATAGGGACCGAACTGTCTCGCGACGTTCTGAACCCAACTCACGTACCGCTTTAAATGGCGAACAGCCATACCCTTGGGACCTTGTTCAGCCCCAGGATGCGATGAGTCGACATCGAGGTGCCAAGCAACCCCGTCGATAAGAACTCTCAGGGGTTATTAGCCTGTTATCCCCGGCGTACCTTTTATCCGTTGAGC
>NZ_NXGO01000028.1:0-8032 GCF_002774925.1 Candidatus Hodgkinia cicadicola | reverse complement strand
AGGTAAGCTTAGCCTCACATTTTCTATTAGAAGTCTATTATCATGAGCCGAATTAACCATAATATTAAACAGCATCGGTGAAGCATTTAAATACGCATACCTGAACAAATGTAAGAAATCCGACAGATCATTAATCCATGAAAAGTACACCGAAGTCTTTGGTTCCTCATGTTCCATAAGATGTACTTAGCATTAGACACCACAAGTGCCATACTGTTGGCAACATCATCGAAACAAATCCACAACCTAAGCTACAGACCACCAGATTTATGATTAGATTAAACTTTACTTGTTGTATTATTAATCCATTCTTCAATCTAAACTTATACACATCTCTTTATCTATTAGAATTTATAATACCAATTCAAGATTAACACATTACAACCCATTCGAAGTATACATCGGATAAACATTCACCAAATCCAAACGGCCATTGATTCCGATTGTTAAATTGATACTTAAACATTAATACCTCTCGTACAAACCAACATGAGTACAATTTTGAAAGAATCAAGCCAATGACAGATCACTGAATAAGTTAGTTTTTATCGAAGAATAAATTAAACAGTTCGATTTTATCCATCAAGGTTCAAGTGTTAATACATCTTTATGAGTTATTCAACTGTTAGTAATATTTCGTTGGCATCACTGTTTGATCAACAAAACATAGTAAAATACATCCAACAAGTTGTTAACACCCCAATTATTCGGATATCTCAAATCATTTACTGACTACTCAAGACAAAATCAATCACAACAAAATGATATGGTAACCCAATCTTATTAATAACCTACATTATCGGGTGATATCTAGGATTCAATCTTCATAAGTGATTTAACTACACACAATTTGGTTGAATATTAGATTTAATTACAGCAACAACATTACTTTCTTACAAGAACATGTTTATTCATGTAACTAACACTTTAAATCAACTATACAGTACTGATTTAGAACTATGTAGACATAAACTATCATCGGTTACCAACAAAACAGCCAAACATCTTGATGAACATGGTATATGCAACTCCATGTTGTTATCATTAACGGAAAGTTTCACTAACAGTATATTACTACCACTATTTTACTACCTATTTACAGGTCTTCCTGGTTTAATTGTATATAAAACATCGGATCTAATTGACTCACCTCTTAATAACATCAAACCTTCTAACAATATCCTATCCTCGAATACATGGAAAGCGGCCAACATCATGGCATTATGTCCATGTTTCACATTAATCTGTATATCAAATTTAATAAGATCAATCGGCAACACCAACCTCAACGTGTTCGGTCTATTGAACCTACAAAAATGAAGTGTACACCTTTTGGTCTTAAAACTTATATCATGATTCAATATCAAAACCAAAACCCACAACATCTACACCAAACTTCATCTAATTCTTAAACATCTCAATAACAACGGTCACTTACCAAATGTCATTGATGTTGTTAGACTAAAAACACAGCTTAGCATATTCATGACGATATTAATAGTTACCATAATAATAATGAAAGGAACATATCTCAGATATTTAGATCAAAAGTGATATAAGTTTAACTAAAACATGTAACAAAAACCCAGATGTTATAAACCTTAACAGATGTCCAACGATATCATGTATGACTTATGTTGTTATAAATATATTAACTTCTAATCGTACCAGAATCACTTCCTACAATCAACCAGTAAATATATTATATAAATCCTACCACATCTAACCTTTCAAACCTATCAAAATCAAAGATTTAAACTAAACCCTCCATGTTTAGTAAATCCTATCCTAAATCCATCTAAACACCCATACTATCATCCCAATTTTATCCCAAAAACAACAACCAACACCCACGTCCAAACGTTGTACCGATAACCTCTACAACAATTTCGAACTTATTACTTACTATCAACACCATTATAGTTTATTCAAATTTACTGATAATAACAGATACTTACATCCAATCATAATAATAGCGGATATCATAATTCATTAAATCTATCAGAAACAAACAAACCGATGATCCTTTAGACCATATACCTTATAATTAAACACAATCCACCCCATTATCAACATATCAAATATATTCATATAACATTATGATCTTAATACATCCTATACGAATAAAACACTACCATCAAGAACCATCATCATTAACACAATAATTAACAACAACAAACCCGATTATACCTAAACCAAAACATCCTATCCCACCAACCAAAATCCACCAATGTTATAAACTTAAATCACAACACCACCTTGGTTTAATATCCATGTTTTCAAAGATTATCGATTAAATATCTTGATCAATTAAACTCATCAACATTTATACCAACCCAAAACTAAACATACCTCGTTGTACCATTAAGTTACCACATTTCAATCCAAATACTATATTATATCCTCCCTTGTTTTAAGGTTCCCAACAGGAACAAGGTATAAACATCTTCTTCATCCTTACAATAACCTGTCATATGTTATCAATAAATACGATTACAACAACAAAAGTTACCAAACATCCAGTGAAAGTTACTTACCGATCATCCAACAAAGTTATTAAGTAATATTAAACACAAATTACATAAAACAACAAAACCAACGACAATTTTAACCTAATACTCACAGGATTTTGTTTTAACTTAACAACAACTTATCCAATTAATACTTTTAACCTAAACAAAACCTACAACAAACAACATCCAGTTACCCCAAAAATGAACACTGATAATAATCCATCCCAATAACATTAATACTCCTATAATTGTTACTTAATTCCCGATCATCTTAACAAAACATACATGAATTAATTCAATAACAACTACAATTTATATTATAAGCCAAAAACCAACAAAATACCAACTATCGACATATGTTAATGTTTTAAAACCGATCCAAATCAATAAAACCATACAAAATATTAACGAATATATCATGACCCTTGGTACCAATATTATAACAACCAAAATTAACACATCAAAATTATACTAATCATTACTAAACCATCATTAATCCATAAGATTATAGAACAAACAAACGATCCCGATTCAATTACCAACAGATTAACAAATTCAATCATTAATAAATTACATAGTTAACCTCAAACATAATATCAAGCTCCATTATCGAACATAATTCAACACTGATACATGAAATCCTAATGGCTCCTAATCTGTTATCTGATCCATGAATAATAATTTAATTAACCAAATTCACTACCAAACCCCAATCAAACGGAGATAAGAATAACCCATAACCTCAATAGTACTATGTACATCCCATAGTGAATAATTTAAACCAACATTATCATTACAAACCATGGGTTATTTACACAACGGATTACTCAAATTAGTACTTATTAGTTCAAATTTAAAGGATGAATTATTAACGTGTAAGCTTATTACCTAAAGATCTGTTAACTACTATTAAACACATCGATAAGAACCAAGAATTTACACCGATTGATCTAAATATCTAATAAATCTAATAACTAATCACAACGTTTTCAGCTAAAGTTAACATTACAAATCACAACACACCAAACAACCCCATTTCCAACCAAAGTTATCCAACATGTTGTCTTATTATATCTGATCTAATTAATTGTTTAAACTCAACGAAAACAACCGATATTACTTTAATCCATAGTATTTAGTAATAAACAACAGGAACTTGATAAAAGTCTATTAATGATCCCGTCTAATAATGATATCTTATTAACTAACAACATGCTGATATTTCCCGATTAAAGCTTCAAGATCAATAACCAAGATAACTTCTACTCAAAACAAACAACAAAGTAAACAACCTCCATATCCATATAAAATTAAACTGATTTATACCTAGTATTCTTATAAATTTAATCCTATAACAATCAGTTTTACATCTATTTTACGATTCCAACAACCTCATGAGATGTTTGAACCACATGATGAATTAATTCAATGTCCTATCAAAACCATGTTTTTGTTATATTAATTTAAATCCGAACATAAATTCAATCAATAATCCGATCATAACAACTAACCATTATTAACATCATGGATGTTATCAGATTAATATCTCCTGTTGTTAAGCATATAATTAACATGTAAAAGTATAACAATAAACCATAATTATCCCGCATATAACAACCAACAATCGACAACACGTAATTTAATTGAAATAACTCCTAGTAAGAAACAACGGCCACATAACTTAGATGTAAACGTGTAATTAAACTAATTTTGTTGTACTTTTCATGACCAAAGATTAAACTACATCTAACATAGACAGGCTGAAATTATATCTCAACTGGTTTAATAGTTATGATTAGATTAGCTTGGATTCATGGTGGCATTGACTCCGAGGTTGTTGCAGTTATCCTAAGAATGAGACACAACGTTGTTAAAAAGATCAACATTTTGTTAGACCAATTAGTTAGTTGTGTTAGTTTGTTTTATCAAAACACCATCTCAATACAACCTCCAAACCATTCATATTCCAAGATAGTTTTATTAAGTTAATCCAACAACGGAATAATAGGAGATATCGTAACAGCAAGAGATACTTCGTTGTCCAACGTTGAGGTAAAAATGTCATCGGGATATCTGTTCCAAGGAGATAAGATTGTAATCATATTCCGATCATTACACAAGATAAATATCATGACTTAGTGACATTCTAAAACTGTTACTTCAACACAAAATCACAACAACATTTTGGACTGTTGTTATTCCAATGAAATATGAAACTACCCATTAACCATTATTAAAACTCAAACCTTTACATTAACATCAAAATCACCAAGATCCAAACCTAGAAGAAAGTATAACACATGTTGTTCAAATTATCTCTCCTACATCTTCTAAAACCAACAGATCTGGTTGTATTGTTCGAAACAACAACCCATTATCGAACTTAACAACACATTTAAGCATCAGATATATCCCAAACATTTCAAACATTAAATATATAACCCAACCATCAAAATCAACACAACGATGGTACTATAAAACACAGAAATGTGGAATAATCCGAAGTCTATCTAAATTAACTGGAACAGATCAGATATACGATTCAATTGAAATGTTTAAATCTAAACAATTATATTAAAGATCAAATACATTATCACTAACAACGTAAAATGCTTATACCCCAATCAATAACATCTAACAGATAAAACCAACACACATTATCATCTTAATAGATATGTGATTCCTGTTCCTAAACACATCCCTAAAACCCATCAAATAAACCTCTATATACACCTAGATGGACTTAATATATCACTTACAACAGTTTTAACCCTCTTCCAAAACCATAGTATATTAACTACTGATACCTACACTTTTTGTTGAAACCATGTATACAATTTAACACTAAAAACAACCAAGCTATTAATACCTAATATATTACTTAAATAATCCAAACACTACCTAACTTAACATCATCAACTATCAACCATCCTAACACCAAACATCAACATTTCTTAATCATAAAAGATCTATTAATCATGTCATTTACATATACTTTCAATTAAAACTCCAACATACCAATGTTATAGGTTTTAACTTAATAACAACCATTATACAGCCTACGTTTAGTTCCCTACCAATCAACTTAACCAATCGTTGTTTTAATGTTAACAGATAATGCCGGATTAACCAGCTTAAAGATTCAATGTTATAAACCACCTATTTAGGTAAATCGATTTCGATACAACGTTCTAGATCTATAACACGTTAAAGACACAACCAAAACATCAATTTATTCAACTTATAATAAAGAATCGGAATCAATGGACAAACAAGATATCAGACATATACTGATATGAATATAACATCTGTAATTACAGAGATCAAACAATACCTGGATAATATTAGTGATATATTGATGTCCAATTGATCATTGTTTTTAAAAAGGTTCTATGTTTTAATTAATCAAGTAATTTGGTACATTAAACTTATCAAGATACTAAAACAAAACAGATACACAACGAACACCTTCCAAATCAAATCATTTTATAAACATTGATTCCCTTTAATATGAACGGTATATTGCCAATAAGATATAAACATTACTTCAACATAGGTTACATTTTTACATCAAATTTATACATTAACTATAAAGAATTTAACAACAAAACAGGGTAACATAATGGCTTTAATCTGATTAATTCATGACTTGTTAAGGATATTCGTTTAAACATTTAAGTCATAATCTAACAGCGGACTTATATTGATGTTTTTAACCGAAAATAATTCAATAAATTATCTCATATTTACTTAAAATATTAAATTAATTACCAAACACCACGTTGTCCATCTCGTTAACATACCTAATTCAGACCAAAACCCAACCTTATTAATATCAATCAACTAAGTAAACATATTTGACAACAGCTTAAAACATACACTGTTACCACCTAAAAGGTTAAACTTTAACAACAAGTATATCCCTTAATAATAACCGACATATTATGATATTCATTTGATTAACAGATCCATATAATTAACAACATTTTGTTGGCTTAATCTAATTCATGTCAAAGACAACATTTATACGATTATAGAATTAATATTCTGTTAAACAATCCACCAAGCATATTACGATCCAGATTATCATCAATAACTATAAAACCATACATATCTAACATTAGATTATCTCGATTACAACACAACCCATGAACCTATCTATAAATCCTCCTCTTAGAATTCATTTAACCGAACAAACAACACGTTGGTTAATACCCTAATTCTATTAACAACGAAACATCAATCCGGATACATGCCAAGTATAATTTAAACAACTAGAACCCAATGAATAATTTGATGCCAACACCATGTCCATGCATCACTGTTTATTTTAAATCTAAATAACCAATCTTTGTACTTTTGATTTATTACATATAACAATTAAGATAAAGTTTGATGCTGATTTAACTAATGATTGAATTAATCAACAAAACATAAATACATGTTAAATACCACAACAACACATCAAAATCCATAAATAAGCCAAGATCTTATGTTAACATTAAAAGGCCATCGTTCGTTATACTGTTATATGTTTAATAGCCATACTAAGTTCCAATATCCGAAACACAACCACATGTTACTTCCCATCATGTTATTATAACGGTTGAACATTTATTCAATTAATATAAAATTAATAAAACTACCAACAAAAATCCGTTAACATTGGTCTTAAACTAACCTATATATCTGAAATCATTACCTCAATATCACCGATATTTTTAATTAAACAACCACATATAATTAGATGTAAAACGTTGTTACAAATCGTTGTGTTTAGTAGTTATTTTAAGCATGAAATTATCGATCATATCATGAAACCACCAATTTATTACCACAATCAATACAAAGATCAAGCTACTATCATAATTATGATCAATAATCTTAAACATCTAATTTACCTCCTGTTACAATCAATCACCTCCTTGAACTCTGGACTTTTGATCCATATTTAACCCATCGATATTAATACCTCTACAACGAACAACATTCTATAACATTTAGGATAAAATAACATCATCACCAATTATGATAACAATATATCTAATAGAATATTATGGATGTTGTTAAGTTCGATCGTTGGTCTAATCAATATTAAGTGTAAATATGGTAATGAATAATTAATAAAACCAAATGTACTAACAAAATTGTGGTTAATTGTTTTAAATTGTATTGATCTATGAATGGAACTTATGTTGCCGTTGGTTTAATCAGCTATTTATCAGGTATAATTTACATACATATTAGCTTCTATAATATTAATAAATTGGGTATGTGGACGTTGGAATTTTTGGTTATCTGTTTAGTTTACATAAAGAATATCGGGAAGTTAAAAGAGATTTGTTCGCAATTATCATGGTCAACCTTAAAATCGAAGCTCGTTTGAGATCACCGTGAAGGTGATAAAGATTAGTTAATAAGTAGATCTCTGAATGTCAATTCGATTTAAAAACACATACTACCAAACAATGTTTTCCAAAAGTTTGACATAAAGCATCACAAACATATTGAATCAATCT
>NZ_CM008788.1:0-10286 GCF_002774925.1 Candidatus Hodgkinia cicadicola | reverse complement strand
TCAAAACCTCCAACCTACCCGAACATCCTCCAATCCTACCATACTTCATCTCGATCCTATCTCCCGATCCTCCAACAAACAAACGACTGATAACTCGGCTTCCAACAAGGAAACGAGTTCAGATCAACAACGTTCGATCCTCCATCTCTCCACACACCCTACCATCCCAAACATCCAGTGCCATCCCCATCACAGATCCCAACCCCCATCTAATTTATTTCCTCATACCCCATACCCTATCATCATCGACATAGTATCCTGATCAATTAACAACATCCTAACAACAACCATGGCCGTTGTCCACACAATATCCATATTAAAGTACTTAGTAGGAGCCAACCTGAAACATCTCATCTACAACGAAAATGGTAATCCGATTGTAACATGTTATGCCGTTGTTGGTCAATGACTTATAAGAACAGAAACAGCACGAGGAGGTTATCCACATGCAGAAGTCCTATGTCTTTCAGAATTGGGAAGAGAGAAACCAACCGAAGTAATCTTGAGCTTATCTCCATGCACAGAATTCAACAACACCCCACCATGTTGTTACAGTTTGTTGGCATTTTGTTCAAGTTTAACCATTCTAGAACTCGATATAACACAAGCAGAATCCATAAGGTTCCTAAGATGTTTCATTAGCATAGGTTGAATGAAATCAAGATCCGTTTCTCTAATATCATCGATGGGATTCATGGTCAACGTCAACAGCCAACAACAGTTACTAGATCAGAGAACGAGATTACTAACCCGCAACATTTATCCAAATCCTAGCATATTTGAAGTAACAAAGAACAGTGTTATCCCAGAACAAAAAACCGATGTTCTAACAAGACTTAGAATCCTTTCAAAGAAACTAAACCGAGATATTAGATCAGGTACCGTCCCAATCAAACTACCCGTTGAGATATCGTTAAGCACTTCACTTAAAAACAAGATCAACAAGATCCACCGAAGTCTAATCTATTCTAGAATGATCTCAAGGAGATTAAAAAGACTAACAATGTGCTTAGCAACAACAAACGACATGAACTTCATCGATCCAATAACAACAAACACAGACCTATTTATGACCAGGATTAACCCAACAATACCTCTTTCAAAAAGAACGAACTTTAACTTCCGACCTCGAACCAACAACCTAAACACCCTCCTTTACAGAAACATCAGACCTCTTACCCGAAGGTTGTTCTTTATAAACCAAATAATCGATTACTAACAACATCCGATCCCTACTCCCAACCCCAACATGGAACACCTCTTAACATCCCAGCCATTGAATCCATAACACTTACACTCTCAACCCCCAAACACCTCTCTAAACAACTCATCATGACCTTCCCCATCACCATCCTACCTCCATCATTTACCTATTCCCAACCCAACATCCATCCTTCCTATCGAATCTATCAACCCAACCCCCACCTCTAACAACTTAACCTAAACCCATAACTATCAACACCCATAACATCAACTACCAACATGCCAACCCCACCTTCCAACCTCTAAGATATCAATACATACCCCAAACATACCCATCCCTAACCAACACAACCCCATCCCTTCTATAATTTACTCAATGATATAATCGACAACAAACTAATCATCCAACACCCACTTCCCAAACCCAACAAACATCCCATCCTACTCAAACCATCCTAAAACCTAACCATCCTACCTATCTTCCAACTAATTACCTAAACATCCGTTCCTTCCAAACAAACACCCACCAATCCCAACCTCCAATCGAACCACAAACATACCAAACATCTCTCTGAATCCCATCACCTAACATCTAAACATCACCTCCATCAGAACTACTTACTCCTAACCTAACATCATTCCTAACATCAATGACCCCCTCCTCTAATCCTCCATGACCTCAACCTCCTCCATAACATCCAACAAATCCTCTAACCCAACCCCAATACCTCTACAAACCCATCCAATCTTATACCCAACCCTGAATAAAACACCAAACCAAATCATCTCTAACCTACATACCAAAACCCACATTTATCCAACCAAACATCACTATAATCTCCTCCTCATAACCAACCCCCACATCCCACCCTCATGAAACCAATGAATCGGTCTTTATTAACCCCAACCAATAACTTATATAAAGTACTACCCAATCCCATTGAAACAACCATCTCAACAACAACATTTACTATAAACTAACAACCCATCAACTCCTCATAAATAACCAACATTCCAACCTTCATACCCCAAACAACCCACATATATCCCAACCACCAATTAACACAACTTACACCCCATAACCCCCAACATCCTAACCACCATCCAACTATAGCAATTCAAACACCTCCAACTCCAACATCCTAACCACTTAACCTACCCCATCAAACACTACCCACCAACCCCTACCTTGTATAAACCAACAACAACCTCCGATCATAACATCTGACCCATCAATAACTGACCGATACCAACCCTTCAACCTCCATCAAACCAACCAACATATAAACACCCATTTATCCTAACAACTACTCAAGACTTTAACCCATCATTGTTTCCCTTCAAACCATTACCAACCATATTCCACTTACCATAACCAACCACCACCTCTGTTCCAACAACATTTCAACCAATCAACGACAAACAACCAAAAACATCAACACCATCATCAAGATAGACATAACCCTATCATCTCTTCATCCAACAACTAACCATGAATACCAAGAACCCATAAACATCCATCAACAACACCAACGACAACAACCAATGAAACCATCATGTCATCTATCAACATCTAACAACGTTCCAACAACAAAGTGTATAACTTCTGAACTACTTACTTAATCCCACCATCCATCATGGCAACCAACACCACCATTTTGTTATCGAACAACCAAACACTACCATTTACCATCTAAACTTAACATATCGAACCAAAACAACCACCATTAACATCACCATCATGTCTAATATCGATGATACTAACGATTATCATAATCCCAACGACAACTTGTTGCTAACGACCACACGTTCACACCAACTAATCACATAATCCCCAACAATTCCAACCCCTTGATGATCATAACCACTTCCCCACCTTCTCCTTCATCCCTACCTCTATCTTAGACCCCACTAACCAAATATGTGTTAACACTCACAACAATCTCATCCCAAAACAGAAGCCAACCCAAACCTCCCTCCAACTCAATACATCATTATGACAAACCTTATCCAAAGCTTTATTCCTTCCCAACCTTCACATACACACCTCCAACATCCTGATCCATCCCCAATATCCCTACCAACTACCAACCAAAACCAACAAACCAACACCCCGAACCAACACCCCAACCTAAAGCTTAACCCATTCATAAATCCAACTAATTTATCACCGTTCCTACAACATTGGCTCATATATATTCCAACATAAACAAATCAAAGAAACTACAAACCCTCTTCTTACCTCCATGCCAATCTAATCCCCTCCATCTACCCCCACCATCACTAATATCATAAACAATACTAACTTATAAACCCAACATCAACACCCTCCCTACAACAACCACCTGTTGTTCTTCCCTACCATCCAATCAACCAAACTACAACCTCCATATGCCTTCAATCTAATCTTTCTTCCTCTTCTCCAACACCGATCCTTCTCTTCCATCCTAATCTAATCCCAACATCCAAACCCTAAACACCCATCATTACACATTCCCCACATCGAACTCCCCATCAACTTACCTCTAAACCTCCAACATTGTAACTGTTCACAACAAGGAACCTATCGGTTCTCAATAAACCACCCAAGTATCATCTAACAACACCCATGCATCAATTTAAACATACGTTATCCCAACATCCATTCAACCTTCCCACCTTCTAAGCCAACCACTCAACCTCCATCTAATCTAAGTTAACTAAAATCTATCCAACATCAACCACCGATCTACCTTTAATCAAAACCAAACACATAACCCCACCCCACATCTATCAACTCCAACCAATAACCCAACCACCTCCTATCTATACTCATTTATCTGTTACTTACTACCCAACCATATAAACTACCCAACATCTACCTCAATCAACATCCAAACCATCTACCCGTGTTATCCTTCATCATCAAGCCAACAACAAGTTATGTCACTAAGAAGACTTCGGTGTTAACTACCACCACAACATCCATGTCTAAACTTATAACAACAATAACTTAACAAAGTTGTAATTCCCATCCATTATCAAATACTAAACCCCACTCAAACCATCCCATCAACGATCCAACCTCTTCATTGGTCCATAGACTTGATTCTAAACACAACAAACGGTTATCCATATAACTTACCACAACAAAATCCCACCCCTTCAATCTACCATTGAACCAAACAAGGTTGTACCAAACATGACCATTTTGTTCGGTCCTTCTCCAGCTATTCGAACAATCAACCTATCCTCCTTCTAATCCCCATTTCAATTAATACCAACTAAATCCCAAACCTTCTACCACCAATCATTTAACAAACTAATAACAACACAAATTTAACACCTACCTACAACGTTGTTACTAAACACCGAATGATAACACACTGAACCCATTATTACATCTTAAAGTATCACCACAGAACTAAACATATAAACCCAAAGATAACCTATTCATCCCTAGCGATAACCAATCACAACACCAAAAGCTATCGATCAATTAAAACCAATCACCTCCAACATCTGATATCTATCGAATTATATACATGAAACAAGTACAACGTCCACACATATCAAAAGCTTACCTGTTTTATCCTAAATTATATAAGTATTAACTAACAACACAGAGACCCAATTTCGTGCCGGTTTCAATGAGTTAACGTTGGCCACATACAGATCATTTAACAACACTATCGTAACAAACAAATAACATAGTTGATCCGACATCAAATATGGTGCATGTTCCAAACGAACGTTGTTATCCATTCATGGTAAGACCGATCCTCATCTTAATAAATCCCATAGAGTTTTACACCAGAAAGAACAAACCAACCCACATCCATCATGTCAATGTTGTAATTACCCATCAAAGTAAGATCTAATCTGTATCCGCATTAAGAACTCAACAACAATCCATTGGATCCAAACTAAACGATACTGCTCAAACCAAACACCCGATCAAGTTCATAAAAGAACCGATTGTTATGTCATAATAATCGAAGACAGAATAAACCTTATCAGTTCCCTTGGTTCGGTTAACAAACAACGGTTGTGACCACCAAAGACATGTTTACTGGATTCTGTATCAACGTTGTTAGAGATACATCACTTTGATTCATCTATGAAAACTCCTTGTTAACACTTTATTTTTTAGGATATATTCCAACATTTTGAGCATTCATTGATAACGAAACTTATCTTGATCCTCGAGATCAACTTTTCATCCCCGGAGGTTATCCAGAACTACAAGAACGGATCAACAACCTTGTTACAAGGATCGGAACACGATTTCGATGGTTGTTGTCAAAGACCAATTCAGAATGCGGAGGATACATTGTGATAGCTCAATGGCTTTCTATAAATCTAATTCGAAGAAAACTATTAGGTTTTATCCCAACCATTAACACCCGCAACAACCACCTGGTATTCGTAGTAGACAAAGTCGGATCGTTAATTGATCTTGGAAAGCTATGCAACGGTCATGAATTTCATTATGTCAGTGAAACATCCAAACACAACACCTCGTTCCAATTTATATCTAGATCACGATATCAGATGTTATTTAAAGGTATTAATAAACACAGTATTGAAGGCAGTTATTTCCACAATGTTGATGTTGCTCGTTAGCTTTAGTTGATGTCCAAACGATGACGTTAACCTCCCGTTATCCCAAACGAACTACCCAAACAGAACCAAAACCTAATCTCCACCTCTCTAAACGGAATAACAACTTCAACGAATTGTTAACTCAAAATCCTGATTATCCAATACCAGATCATGTCAATCACAACGATTTAACTAATTACATCTTATTTATAATTGGTAATTAAATTCATTACTAATAACCGATCAATCAACAACTAAACCCATCATCAATCCACAACACTTGTATGAAATCATGATTAGTCTCAAACAACCACTGACATCCATTTATTAAAAACAAACCAGAACACAACCAACCCCCATAACATCTCATATCCATTACAAAACATGAAATAACATCTACTTGTTTACCCAATACCCCAACATATAGCTCCGATTAGTTCTCTTCCGTAACACTCATCAACGAACTCATGGTTAACAGTTCCTACCAGAACTTATTGTAATTAAACCCAATCCGAAGGTAATAACCCAACATCGTACGGTGTATTATCCCAATCAATTAAAGGATGAACCTGTTGTAACAGCTTTACCAACACCTCTCACTGACTACTGATATACCATGACCAATAAAGGTAAGATCGATGACCAACTCATAGTCCACCAACACCAATTATTACCTTTACACATGACCCCCACTTATTACTCATTCATCTGTTAATTCTATTAGCAAAATATAACCACTTAACACCCCTCAACCATAACCATAATACCTCCTTAAACCAACATTCTCTCATACCATTTCTAACCTCCCAACCATCCATCATTACTTCGATATATTTCTAACACATATTAAAATAACCGCTCTTATTACTCATAAATTTGCTTAACATCAACCCATAACACATCGATTAACAACGAAGTAATTACTAAACAAAAACATCCCGAAACGTTTAATTCTTTGGAATAAACTACAAACTTCAATCATAAACGACAACATCATCGTAAAAACATCCACATCCCATCCCCAACATTAGCATATACACGTTTGTTTGTAACAAATTATAAACTTATTATACATAACGTTATAATTATAACCATTTCATCTCATCTTACACCATCAAAACATGATTGACCTACTATTCAACTGAAACATCATCAAACCAACCTCCATATCTTCAACAATTCCCACTGCCAATTATCTCTTAACAACCATGGTTCTCTATAACCTTTGGAGATTAACCAACACCCGAACGTTGTATCTCAACACCATTAACGACCAACATCTTATCTAAACAAGTTATTTTATCAACAGTAACAGCTTTAAACTTAAACCTTTCTCCAATCTCAAACATCAAAGCCAACATCACTCATCGAATTTAACATCATTATTAAAACATGAATTATTAATCCCATATTCAGCTCAACTAAACAAAACCCCATCACTTACAACTTCTATTAATCCTATTCACAAATTCCACTAACGTTGCCAATCCTCTCTTACCGTTAACAACCAAAACCTCTTGGTATTATACTTCTAATTAAATCCTCGTGTCTATGTATAATAACAACACAATTACCTGTTAACAACGACCAGGTAGTTTCCAACGATACAAATATAAGCTAAATAATATACCTTTCCATCGTATGAGTATTAACACTATATCGATAAGTTCCATTGACCCTTTTGTCCGTCCTAGTTTTACCATGAAATACCGTCAACATGAACCGGATCTAGACCATCGATCAATTGAACATCCAAACCGTTAACAACCGAAGTCCCAAGCAACTCTACTGTCCAGAACTAACCAAACATCACAACATTCGATGCCATTCTTGTTAAATGTTTCAACAACAACCTGATCTGACTACCAAAGATCCAACCCTAACAACCCTACCCATCATGTGAACACACATTTATCAACCAAGATCCGATCAATTTACCCATTCTTAATGGTGTTTATGACCACATAACAAGTTACTCTCAACATTAATGTTTTGCTACATCGATTCCCATCATAACACATCAAAACAAACCCACAACGTATATGCTTATAAATCCGATTCTGTTGCTGATTAACATATCAAACTAACTGATATAAAACAAACTCGGGATTATGGGAACTAGTATTGTGTTGTTGGCAACGAGTTCAAATGCTGGTAAAACCTTTATATGTAGTTGTTTATGTAAAATTGCTAGGAATATTGGTCTTAGAGTCGTTCCATTCAAAGCTCAGAACATGAGTAATGCATCGTTTAAAAACCATGAACAAATCGGTTGCATAAATGTTGCTCAATGGATTCAATCGGTTGCTAGTAACCAGTTTTCATCATCAGACTTCAATCCGTTCTGAATTAAACCTCTCGGTGAAAGGATAAGTCAACTCTACGTTGAAGGAGATTTAATTAGATGTAAGTTTACATATCCGAGTTCTAGGAGGTTAAGAACAAGGATGAAAACTAAGATCATTGATAAGATTAATTGATTAAAGAATCAGAACGATCTTGTTGTTATCGAAGGAGCGGGATCTATTGCTGAAGGAAACCTGATGGCATTTGATGTTGGCAACGTTTGGTTGGCAAAACGGACATCTAGTAAGATCAGCTTGATCGCAGACATGGAACGTGGCGGAGCATTGGCTTCGATTGCTGGAACATCTTGTTTGATGTGTAATTCTGAACATCATATGATAAATGGCTTTCTTCTTAATAAATTTGTCGGAAGAGTATCTTTGTTGTCATCAGGTTTAAAATCACTTGAAAAGATAACAGAATGAAGTTGTCTCGGCATAATCCCGTGAATTGTTGAAGCATTGAAACTACCTTGAGAAGACACATTATTCGATCGATATCATCAGCTTGATAATAAACCGATGGTGTTTGTTGTTGATGTTTTGTTCGGAAATGGGTTAGATGAATTGAATGGTCTTAATTTAGAATCGAATCTCAACGTTGTGATGTTAAAATCAGCTCCAAATTGAATCCCTAGAGAATTAAGGATAATAATCTTACCAGATTCGGGTTCAGTTGTTTCAACCATTACACGTTTACACCAAACAAATTGATCTGATTATTTAATAAGAACAAGGACACATGGGGTGTTGATAATTGGTGTTGGAGCCGGATTCTTGGCAACATGTTCAAGCTTTGGCTGATTTAAAGGATCAACTTGAACTGATTTAAAAACGTTCGATGCTAACACGTTGTGTTTAACAACATCCTCTTATTCATTGTGTTGTAAATGTGAGTTTTTATCGGCA
The DNA here is from genome assembly GCF_002774925.1 of Candidatus Hodgkinia cicadicola. NCBI lineage: Bacteria > Pseudomonadati > Pseudomonadota > Alphaproteobacteria > Hyphomicrobiales > Candidatus Hodgkinia > Candidatus Hodgkinia cicadicola. Next base: position 1,245 of record NZ_CM008788.1, on the reverse strand, counting down.
ACGTTCAGAGCCTGTGCTTCGTTGTATGCTCCATGGTTACACAGGATTTATGGTAATCAGAACAAATATGAACAATTAATTGAGTGTACTGGATTTTGTTATGGAGTTCGGAGATCCAACGTTTGGGGTATTGGTGTTAATGGGGTGTTTATGAGTGATAGTTTTAGGTCTGGATTGATGAGATTTATTGGTGTAAAACCATCTGAATTGGTTTATGAAAACCATGTCCAAGCCATTATGGCCGATGCTGCAATCAAAGTAGCTAATTGCATTGGGATCAATTTATACCGACTGTTTGGTTTGTAGAAACAATCGTATATTTGATTGATATTACTTAGTTGAGGACTGAAGATTGGATCGATTAGTTCAAATTTATGTTGAAATAAGTAGACCGTTAGTTTGGATTAGAAGGTTGTTAAAATCATGTTCAAACGTTGAGCTAATAAACTTATTACTTTGGTATAAACGTGATCGATTGTATGGTCAATTGAAATCAAAGTCATTGAAAGTTGGAACTTATTGAAGTGTTGGTACTACCCGTTGGCAATAACCTTATGTTAGTCACTAGTTAGAAATGGAGATTCATTAGCTCTAGATACTTTGAGATTGAGAAGTCAAGATTAGAACAGGAGATCCGTAATCATTAGTGATAACATCTGGATATTGAATAGTTGGATATTGGGATTGGGGTTGAGTGGATGTTGCGAGAAACAGTTGATAAGATTCATGATTATTTAACAACAAAACTATAACAACATGCGTATTAATCTAACTGGAGATGTTAATAACAACGATCGGTTATTAATCGATCAGCCTCAGGGTAGATTGTATAGCTTACCTTTGTTTGGTTGTCGTAATGAGATTGGGATCCGGTTATCGAAGATACGACTACATCTGTCAAGGTTGTTTCCGATAGCATTTAAGGATTACGATGTTGACTTCAGAGATTTGGTTTATGATTATAGAAACCAGAAAGGATATTGTGTTGTCGGTTTGAAGATAAGTTTTATCGATTATGATGAGACCGATGAGTTTGATCTGCTACATTCAACAGAAACTGTGGTAATACCGTTAATTAAACTGCCATTATTAAACGATAATGATGTGATAATGGTAAATGGTTTACATAAAATGTTCATATCTCAACTTGCTGAACAAAAAGATGTACAGGTAAGTGTTACGGATGATCGGGGATGCATTACCTTTAACACTATTGACTTCGATCCGTTCAAAATCAAGTTCAAT
>NZ_CM008787.1:0-13664 GCF_002774925.1 Candidatus Hodgkinia cicadicola | reverse complement strand
TAAAAAGAACATTGATTTTATGACCACTTTGTATTGCATGTAAGATATTTATTGTTATATTTTAACGTTAAAATAAACGCTTAATTTATCTTAGATTTAATTAAATAAATAAACAAAATATAACATAGTAATGTATTTTAATTAATAATATCTATATGTTAGTCATCAAATTTATGTAATCAAATTAGATTTATAGGTATAATTTCAACATATAGTTATTATTTTATTCAAAGAAGTATCGTTTTTTTTTACTAAATACTAATAACATCTTTATCCTAATTTAAAAAAACATAGATAAAAATATCACCGATATAAACTGGATTAATGATAAATTTTGTTAATTTAAAGGTTCATTCAATATATTCCATATTAGAAAGTACACTTAAAGTTGACCGTATAGCTGAACTTGCATTCGAAAAAAAACAAAAAGCTGTTTGTTTGACAGATAATAACTTACATGGATCGTTAGAATTTTGTTTAAAGTGTATAGAATTAGGTATAAAACCTATAATAGGCTGTAAATTAGCAATCAACCATAAACATACTTTATTTTCGTATGGTAAAAGAAAGAAATCAAATCTAATAATAACTGTTCTTATACAATCGGAATTAGGATATAAAAACTTATTAAAATTAATAAATCAATCTGATTGTAAACATAATTATCATGTTGTTAATTTAAAAGATATACACAGCCTTTCGAAAGGATTAATATGCCTAATGGGAGGATTTGGGAGTTTATCTTGAGACGTTTACAACACAATTGGGCCTAATAAAACCATTGATAGACTTAATGTTATAAAAAACATATTTGACAATAATTTATGTATTGAGTTAGAAAGAAATATATTTACCAATCCTGATTATGAAAAATTTATGATAGATTATGCTAAAACTAATGGACTTGTTGTTGCCGCAATAAATGAAACATACTTCGAATCACCAGAAGATATTGAAGTAATAGAAATTTTACAATCTATTTCAAAACAAAAACTAACACATATTTCCAAGAACAATTATTTCAATGATTATAAAAATATACTTACACGATTCCCTGATGTCATCGAAGCAGTTAAAAACACAACTACTATTAGTAATTTATGTAATTTCCATTTAGAAAAAAGAATAGTTCATCTACCATCAATCTTAAAGAATAAAAAAACAGAAAACAAAATATTATATCTTAAATCTATTGAAGCACTAGAATATATGTTCTATTCTGTTGGAAAAAAAAATAAAGAGATATATTATGACAGATTATTAAAAGAATTATCTATTATATTAGTAACAAGTTATTCTGGATATTTCTTAATAGTATCTGACTTCACATTATGGGCTAAATACAACAATATATATGTTGGTTCAGGTAGAGGATCGGCTTCTGGTTCATTAATAGCATACTGTTTGGGAATAACGGTTGTTGATCCAATGGTTCATGAACTTCTCTTTGAAAGATTTCTAAATGTCAACAGAATTAGTTTACCTGATATAGATGTGGATTTTTGTCATGAAGGTAGAGAAAAAATTATAAGATATATTCAGTTAAAATACGGAATTAGAAACATTGGTCAAATAATAACATTTGGTTCATTACAAGTTAAAGTAGCCATAAAAGATGTTGGTAGATACTTATCAATTTCCTATAATACATTAAATCTACTATGTAAATCACTACCAACATTCGATCATGAAACCAATTCTATTTTAGATGTACTATATAAAACAAAATTAATATCTTCACCTCTATTTGAAAAAGTAATGAACATTATCTTAAAACTTATTGGTTTGTATAGACAAATATCAACACATGCTGCAGGTTTAGTAATATACGATACACCATTGGTAAATGATACACCTATTGTTTGAAGCAAAGAAGATAGAGTTGGGGTTGTACAACATAGCATGAATTGAGTAGACAGTGCTGGATTACCAAAATTTGACTTGTTAGGTCTTAAAACACTTACTGCCATTGATGAAACTATAGAATATATTACTATTAATCGTATACATATAGATTTAGAATGTTATACCGATAATAAAACCTTTGAATTAATTTGTAATGGCACGGTATTGGGAACATTTCAATTAGAAAGTCAGGGAATGAAAGAACATATAAAACATATAAGACCTTCAAGTATTATAGATTTAACCGCACTAATAGCATTATATAGACCTGGACCAATCAAACATATCAAACTTTACTCAGATGCAAAATGAAAACGAACAAAACGAACTAGTCTACACAAAAGTATAGATTATATATTAGATGAAACATATGGAATAATAATATACCAAGAACAAGTGATGTTAATAGCACAGGAATTGGCGGGATACTCATTATCTGAAGCTGATGTCTTAAGGAGAGTAATGGCTAAGAAAGATAGGAAAGAAATGTCCGAACAAAGAACCAGATTTGTAAATGGTGTTGTTGCTAATAAAATAGATCATAATTTAGCACGTGAAATATTTGATACATTATTAAGATTTGCAGATTATGGTTTTAACAAATCACATGCAGTTGCTTATAGTTCATTAGCATATTTAACCTCATATTTAAAAGCTAATTTTCCATTAGAATTCTATGTTGCGAATATGAACACCGAAATAATGGATCTTGAAAGAGTATCTGCATTATATTATGATGCCATTGATATGGGAATTAAATTTTTATTACCAAGTGTTTGTTTGCCTGTTGACAAGTTTATTATCGGCAATAATTTAATATATTTTCCATTAAGTGTAATAAAAGGTTTAAATGATCAGATTATAGACAGTATTAACAAATCTATGAACAACAAAAAATTTAAAAATCTGCTTGACTTTTGTATCAGATCAGATGCCAAGATCATAACAAAAACAGTTTTAAAGAGTCTAATTTATTCAGGTGCACTTGATTGTTTCAATATCTCAAGAAAACAATTAGTATCATTAATAAATACCATAATAATATGTCTAACATCAAAACATGATCCTAACAACTTATTAGGTAATTATACCTCTAACAACAACGAAGAGATACCATTAGCACTTTTATATAAAGAATACTTAATGTTAAACTGTTATGTGTCTAAATGTTCGATAATTGAAATAGATGAAGGAAGTAAACCAAATTTAAAAGGATTATGTATCGTGGTTAGTCATAATAAAGATATAGCAACCGTTATTATAGGTAATAAAAGACTTAATGTTTTATTTAAATCAAAAAAGAGAATAGAACTAGGTAACGTTTACAGATACACCTTTGAAAAGATTGCCGGAAAATTATGTTGTATAAGTTTTGTTTTATTCAAGTTTAAAAGAAATAAATCATTAATATCAATAAAGTTATAATAAACTCTTTAATTATTAAAATCTTTATATTGTTATCTCTACTTGTTTCTTCATTTATTTTAATCCCTAGATCTATTTGATCTATATTTTATCTTATTCTCTAAAGAGTTAGCACTGCACCAACGTTTGTAATATTCAATATAATTTATTATAATATTCTAGGAAAATCATCTAATATATGTTAATATGTAGAATCAATTTCTGATGTTAATAATATTATTGTAATCAATATCTATTTAATAAAAAAATATACTTATCATATTTAATACTAATACAAACTCCTATACATTATGTACTTGTTTAAATTAAAAAACCAAACGATTGAACAAACAAGCAAATTTTTTGTTATTATTTGATCAGAAACCAATTACTTAGATAAATTTTATAAGCTTAATTCTATTAATAATTAAATGTTGTCAATCTGTTTCCATTATTTCTAACATTTTTATAATGACTATTAATGAGATGTTACATATTGGATATTAATTTAAAACAATGAATCCGTTTCATCGATTTTTTTATACTATCAAACATACATAAATATGCTAAACGTTTTGATAATATTTCTCTTATTAATGTTTAAGATGTTATTAATTTTATAAGCATTTCATTAATCTAATATTTAAATTTTTAACCACATTTATGATTTATGTTAATTATATTGGATCAATTTATTGGTGTTAATATTAAATCCAAACAAAATATATATATATATATCTTTCTTCGAAGTTTCAGCTACTAAAACAGTAAGAATTAATTTACTTATGTTATAAACAACGAGATTAATACTAGTATAGTTGTAATATCTAGTTATTAATCTAAGACATACTTATAAATATTTTAAAATCTACTGAATCTTCTAATAATTATTCTATCCAACCGTTATATTTTTGATATTATAGTTAAATCAAGTGTCCTTAATTACAATGACCTTATTTCGGATTATAATTTTTATATTCAATAAACAACAAAATTATTATTTAAAAACTACTTAACCGCATAATATTTCTATTTAAATTACTTATAAAAATCATGGATAAATGCTTATTTAAACTCTAATAACAGATTTCAATTAAATTTATATCTCCATCTCTTCCAATCTTATAAGCATTATGTCTAGATAACAATTGACTTCTCTATACATTATTTACTATTTTTAAAAAACAATGATCTAATAATATTTTTCCAACATAACTAATACTAATTTAAGTCGATATAGATTCATTTTTTGTTTAATTGTTTTATAGTTAACATTTTAATCTTGTTGTATATTTAAAATCTATTACTTCAAATGAGAAATTTCAAATCGACGTCCGTAAACAATTATATCTATAGTTTTTAATAAATTTATTTGCAACATTATTTTACTACCTGTTATTTGTTTATAAACTCTATTTTTTATGAACAATTATAAAACATATTAGCAATTAAGTTATATCTATCATATTATATCTATTAATTCTTTATGTTCATATCTTATAACGCTTATAATACATTTAACTAAACAATTCTAAATAAAATATGACAACAATTATGACATAAATCATGTCAATGTTTGAATTAACATCTAAATAACAAAGTTGTTATTGAGGTTTGTATGTATTAAGATCTCTAAATAAATTTTTGTTGAATCTGTTTTAATTTTTCGTAAGTTAATGATTTCTCGTTATAATATAGGTTCTTTTACTTATGTTATTAATTAAATAAAATACTAACAACAACAAAATGATGATTATTATAATGTAATATTAAAATAAATGTTGATATTATTCATAAATATATTATTACTTTAATAACTTATAAAAACAAGAAGGTCTTTCAGTATGACAGACAAGTCCAGTTTGTAATATTAATATGCTAAAAATAAGGCAATCCGAATTACAATCAGTATATATTTCTTGGATCAGATGTAAATTTCCACTTTCCCATCCCTTCAATCAAATAAATTGATCAGTACGGTTGTAATAATGACAAAATTTTGTTATTAGAGTCAATCTTAAACATAATTCATTTGTATAAGCAAACATAACTACTTCTTTTGAATAAAAATCAATCACAATAACCGGTATTAGATCTAAACCATTCAATTCTAAATTATTCATCTTTAACAACGGTTAACATTTTGTTCATCAACATAGGAGATATAACTGATAACCCCTCATTGACAATTATTCCACTTGTTGAACATATTGATTTAACACCTCTTGCCAACATACAAACATGTTTACAAGATAATTTTAACATTATTGCTTTTGGTCTGATAATATTTTTAATGTAAATAACAACTTGTTGTGCTAATCTCTCTTGGGTTTGAAGTCTAGTACTATAAAAACTCAAAATATTAATAAATTTAGATAATCCTAACACCATTGACGATGGACAATAAACAAGATTCGTTTGGCCAAAGAACGGCAACATGTGATGTTCACAATTTGAACTATATTCGAATTAATATAGTTAAAACTTTTATTAATGTTTTAGCAATTGTATTTTATATCCACAGTACATTTCTTTTAAGCTTTTAATAACTCTGATTGGAGGTGATCTTAACCCATTTCTATTTGAATCTTCACCAATATATTCAATTATTTTTGTTATTATAATGTTATTAATCATTTTATAAACTTTATGAAAGATATTATTGTGGTAGGAGCTGGACCTGGAGGTCTAACAGCGGCAATAGAACTAAAAAAACTCGAACCAAAAAATAATATAATAATTTTAGAAAAATCTTCAGAAGTTGGCGGTCATTTAGTATCTGGAGCAATTCTTCAAAGAAACGAATATTATGAGTATATATCTAAATATTCTCTAAAATATAACACAGTAATAACAAACGAAAATATTTGGAGATTAACAAAAAATAGTTATTATAATCTAACAAGATTTGTACCGGATGAATACAGAAATAAAAGAAATATTTTGATAGATATTGGAGAAGTTTGTAAAGCATTAGCTTTAGAAGCAACCAGAATTGGGGTTAAAATATGTACATGTTGTGCAGTAGATGGATTTTTAAATTATAAAGACTCAATAGTAGGTTTAACTTTAGCTGGTGGCAACAAAATCAAGAGTGATCATGTTATTGTGGCTGAAGGTGCTTGTGGAACTTTAACTGAAAAAATATTTAAACACTACAATATTAAAATCAACAAGAGATATGCACTTGGAATACGGGAAGAAAGAAGATATGAGATCAACAAACTAACAAGTAATAATGTAGGTTCAATATATCACACAATCGGATGACCATCAGATGACAATTCTAATGGTGGTTTTGTTTATTGCTATAAAGACAAGGTTGTAATTGGATATGTGACTTATTTAGATTATTCTAATTGTTATATAAATCCGTATAATGAATTCGAAAGGTTTAAATCACATCCAAAAATATCTGAGTTAATAAAGGGAACTGTTAAAACTAAATACAGCGCAAAAATAATAGCAATTAATGATATGCGCAACCCAACGGTTGCATGTTTTCATGGATGTTCTATAATAGGTTGTGCTTTTGGTTTATTAGATTCGATGAAATTAAAAGGATTACATAATGCTATAATATCTGGTAAAATGGTAGCAGAAAAATATATAACTACAACTACAAAAATGGTTACAAATATAATAGATTATTTAACTGATATTGATTTAATTAATAATCTTAAAATATCCAATCAAACAAGTACCATCTTCCAAAAATATGGGGCAGTGGTTGCTTTTATCTATAAAAAGATCAACAAAATTATACTTTCATGCTTATTAAACTTTAAATTTAAGAACAAATGATTCAATTACAACAAAAAACCACCAAGAGATTGAAATGTAAAGGATAACAGAGATGATTCTCTTATGTTTTCCGACATAAACTATGGACCTGATTCTCATATTAGTGTAATGGATGAAATGAAGCATAAAATATACGATTTGAAATTAAATAACAAAATGAGTAGCAGATTTTGTCCTGCTGGAGTTTTTAGATGGGAAAAACAGTTCAAACATTATGTTTTTAAAATAAACCATACAAATTGTTTACAATGTAAGGCATGTTTAGTTAAAACAGCAGAAAAAACAATAGATTGGAATGTATGTAAGAATGGAGATGGTCCTAATTTCATTACTGAAAATTATAAATAATTCTATACAATTATAATAAACTATTTAAAAATTATAATTATACCCATTAACTACAAATGTTAAAAATTACAACAAGTTAATTATATATAATTTTTTTTGCCATGATTATCTGTTAGAAACAACATAATTTTATATTTAATATATGCTAATTATCTAACAATTTTTTCATCAATATTTATTTATATCTAACTTAACTATCAATATACATCTACTCATATAAAAACCAAATAAATAATAAAACTATTATACCGTTATTAATTAAGATATTAAGCGGTTTATTTCTTATCAAACGGATGTTAAAATATCTTATTTATATCCACAATTTTTTTATACTAAGTGGTTAATCTATGTTATTTGTAATAAAATTTAAAATTATACTTTAATTGGCTAATTTTTTGTTACAACGTTGTTAGTAATTAGTGATTAATCTGTTAATTAGTTAATATAATGAATTATTGTTTTCTTTTAATCTTAATGTATTAGTATTAAAGTATTATTTCAAAGTGTAATTCCAGTATTACTTGTTATTCTTAATCTTTTAAAAAACAAAACATCAACAGGACTAACACGTTCCAATATATAACGAACCTGTTTAAACAACCTAGAACCATTACTAATAAATCTGGCACCGCTTAATTCAAACAAATATATTAATTTTAACAGCGAACCAAACATGAGATAGGTTTTTTTTGTATAAGTAAATAAATTATGTTTCGGTTTTCCACCAATTCAACATGAGAAAATAGATTTTATAACTAATTTAATCGAATCTCATTTTTGACAATTATGTATCGATATAAAATTATTAACATCATATTTTATTAACTTTGTTAATTCTGCTTGAAATTTATTAAACTCAAATGTATTAAAATACTTGATCATTTTTTTATGTTTACAATAAATACTAGATAAGATTCAATGACATATGTTAAAACCAATACATTTTTTTTCATTAGCGTTAATACGATTAAGATTTCATAACTTATTTAACATATTTTTACATAAGATAATCGAATTCAAACAAATTTTATTTCTTTTAGAATTAAGTTCGATACCGGAAAAATATAATACCAACGCCCCTAATCCATACGAATTAAACAATGAACTTGGACTTAGTACATTTCCTTTTGTCTTTGACATTTTGTCACCTTTCGAATCACAAATAATCGGATGAATCAAAATTCTTTCGAACGGAATTCTTTCCTTCATTAGTATATTCGAAATTAAAATCATTTTAGTCACTCAAAAAAATGTTATATCAATACCTGTGAATACTATACTTTTTCCATAACAGGTTCTAAGTTGGGTGGTCTTATGTGGTCAACCCAAACATGCCAAATATCAAAGAGCTGATGAAAATCAAGTGTCAAACACGGATATATCTTGAATAAATTTTGTTTTAGTTTTAACAAAAGGTAGGGCATATCACGCTATTGAATAATATTTTGCTTTTGTCGTTGAATCATTTATAACTACTTCACTACCTTGTCATAGCACTGGAAGTTTATGTCCTCATTCTATAAATCTTGAAATACATCATAATTTCAAATTTTGATCCAAACCATCCTTGAATAAATTTTTATATTCATTAATAAGATTTGTTTTCTTTAATAAGTTTAATTTTATATATCATTGATTACTTAAACATAATTTAACATTACTGTTCGTTTTTTTATTAAAATAGATATCTATTTCTTCGTTTTTATTATGATAACAAATCCCTATTCTAATATAAATTCACTTAATAAGTAGTAATTTTAAATCTTTATTAGAAATACATAACAAATTATAAGAGACTTCAACAACATCATCTATTATGTCTAAATTGTGTTCACAACCAACATTGACTAATATATCTGTATAATTCAGAGATATCGGATCAATTAAAACATTTGATTTAAATTTAATAAAACTAATATCATTTAAATTAATAATTATCTTTGAAATTTGCATTTTAACATCACTTCTTTCCAATGTTATGTAGTTATTTAATATTCACCTTCCATTTCATCTCAACTTAGTACCCAACAAAACATATTTAAAACCGAATCAACAACCTAATCCCTTTTTTTTACCTAATTCCATTTCAGATAATGTTGTTTGTAACCCACAGTCTCATCATAACAATTTCTTCTTTGAAATTACCATTCCTCTGTTCCAAAGTTTAACAAAAGCATAATTCACTGTAATATTAAATGGATTATCTAAAGTAAATCTCAATTTTGTTGATTTTAAAGTTCATATAAACCTCTTAATCTGAAAAATAATTTGTTTAGATATTCTTTGTTTTCAAATTCAAAAGTTCAAGGGATTAGTTTTATTATAACGATTAAGTAAAATACATTTAGTTGCCAAACCTGCATGATCGACTCCTATTAGACAGTTCATTTTATGTTTATTATCTCAAAATAAGAATACTCTTTGTATTACAATATTAAAAATATGTCCAATATGTAATTCCCCTGTTATATTTGGAGGTGGTGTCACTAAATCAAATCTTTTCTTGACTTGAATGATCTGATCTGTATCCAACGAATTAACATATGGTGAATATACTTGTTTTGTATACATTTTAATTACCTCAGCATTTATTTATAATTTATACATTGTTAGTTTTTTAATAAATTTTAACATAATATTTTTCTTGTTGTGTTTATATTAAGTATTTTAATACCATATATTAACATATCGGCATCCTTATAAGTATTATATAAACCAATTGATATTCTACAAACTGTACTTTTTCCAAGATATTCTATTAATGGAGTAGTACAGTGATATCCTGAACGGATACAAATCATAAATTTATTTAATAATTTATTAACTTCATATGACGGCATATTATCAATTGTAAACGAAATTAACCTGGAACTGGGTTGTCAATTACCTATTAAATTAATGCCTTTAATCGAAGATAATTTATATCATAAATACCTACATATATGTTTCTCATGAGTTGAACTTATTTTTGTTTTTCATCGAATAATTTCAGACAAACACGTTAATCCAAATGATGTTGGAGAACCAGATTCATGTTTATCTGGTATATTGTTTAAAAAACACTTAAACGGTTTTAATTTTATTTTATGTACACCTCCTCCACCTAAAATTAACGGGTTTAAATCGTTGAGAAAATTTTTCCTACCGAAACAAATTCCCATATTTGAAAACGAATATAATTTATGGGCAGACAACAAATAGGCATTACAGTTTATTGATTCGATGTTTACTTCAAAATGGGGGACAGATTGAGAACCATCTACTATAAATGTCATATTATCTCCTTTAAAATAAGAATATAACCTAATAGGTATCAAAATACCAATAACATTTGACATGTGATTAAACATTAGAAGTGAAATATTATTTTTTATATAATTCAAATATTGTCTAACGTTTGGAATAAAATCATGATCTAAACCAACAACATTCAATGTAAAAATATCTAATTTTCCATATATTGGAGCAATAACCGAATGATGGCTATCAATACATGTTAGAATAGTAGTTTTTTTTCTTATAAATCAATAGTTGTTATAAACTGCATTAATTATTTCTGTTACAGATTTATAAATAACACATTCATAATTTGTACATTTTAAAAAAACATGTTTAAGATAAGTTCTTGACTCATTCAAAATATTTGATAATAAAAAAGCAACGTAATATTGACTTCTACCAGGATTTGAACAAATATTATAATTTAAATATCTAAATACATTGAGTATAAATCATGGTTTCTGTGTTGTTGAAGCGTTGTCAAAATAAATTAATGGCTTATTAAAACAATATAATGCATTAAACTTTGTTCTAAGCCAGATTACACTGATCATTCATTATCTAACATTTATGAATTATTTAACATTCATGGAATTATACTAATAATTTTTCATTTGTTACTGCTAATAAATCACAACGAAGTAACAACATTTTTTTTGTAATCCTTTATTATTAAGAATGTGATGGTATTACATAAAGATTCCATTTACCATTGATTATATAAACTGGAATTTGATTAGCTTATAAAATTTATTATGTTGTTATATTAATTTTAAACCTGATTAAAAACAGCCATAACACTATTAAAAACGTATAATATTTTTTAAAAACAACAAATTTAATAATAACATTAATAGTATATCATATAAATTTAATTAACTATAATATTATTAGAAATTTAATCTATATAACAAGTAATTCATTTAATAGTCGATCTATTTATTAAGTATTATATTATAACATCTCATGACTGATTTAAATATAAATTAAGATTTAAATGCCAATTAATAGTATTGTTGGATAACAACATTTTAAATTAATTACAGAATAAAGATATTTACTTTTAAATTAACTAGCAGTATTAATTACTTTGTGTTAATTAAATGTTATTACACTAAATTATATATTAATTTTAATAGTAATAACTTTCAATTATTTTAGATTTACTAATAAAAATGAATTTATTACAAAATATTATAGGTATTAATATATGTGTATAACTTGTATTGGTTCTTTAATGTAATCATTTAATATATAAAATAAAATCCAACACCTAGCATTAGATTCTCTACGTTATATTAATAATTTATGTGTTTATAATTGATAAAATGTTTAAGGTTTGTAGTTTAATGGAAAAACATGTGCTTGATAAGTGCAAAATTGGCAGTTCGATACTGTTCAAGCCTATCATGGAATATAGCCAAGGCAGGTTAAGGCATCGGTTTTTGGTATCGATATCCCTGGTTCAACTCCAAGTATTCCAGGTTTTTATTAAATCTTATGTAAACCACACTCTAATCCAAGTTTTCTAAACGATTCTCATCATCATCGACCTGCTCTTGAACTTTCATTGGGATCGACGGCTCTCGTACATGGAGCACATCCGATTGATCTAAACCCAATATTTTGAAGAAAATTATATGAAACTTGAATACTTGATATACAGTTAATAATTTGATTGATATTTCACAACAAAATAGGACTCAATTTTATATTATTATATGTTGTATCTCATATAATTGTTTTGTTGATTCTTCTTAGTTCTGATTGTGCTACGCGAAGACCAGTAAACCAATTTTTATTTAATAATTTCTTTTCTAGACTAATAAGTTTTCTCGTATTACAACAAATATGTCTTGTATTAACACACATATATATGTTTGAATCGCTTAGCGATAATCTTAATAATCAACTTCATTTAGGCAATATAAATTTAGTACGTTGGCCATAAACTTCTAGTCTTTTATTTGACAAATCTAGAACTTCGCAAAATAACTTATTAGTATTTATTTTAAAACTTATCCAATTATTATTAATTTTATCTAAATGTCAACATATAAATAAATCTTCGATGCTTGAACTGTTTAACAAGGATTTACAACTGATAATTTTGGATATTTTTAATATTGAATAAAGATTAATTTTTCTTAGACTTTTACGGAAGAATTTATTACAATCCGTTTTAATTATTGGTTTAAATATCAATATCTTGGTCAAATTTTGGGATTAGTTTTTGTTTTCGAAATTAACCTAAATTGCTATATTGTTTTATTTCCTTACATAATTAGTCTATGAATTTTTATTTTATTTAGTTACTTTTTAAAATAATTTCACCGTAATCTGTAATAGTAGTTTTATAAAATATTTATATTCTTATATCGATCAAAAATTATAATAACCAAGGTCATTTCGATACTTAAGAAAAAAATACCATTAAAACCCATCAAAACACCTAGAAACATTTATCATCACTAATCTACCATGTTTATGGTTTTTTTTTTTTGATAATTTATATCTGATAATTTGTTAACAACACGAACCTATTGATTTCTTATTAGTTCTATTTAAATAAACAGATGTCATCTCGTTGTTTAGCTATTAAACCTTACGGACTGTTTGATATGTTTTAAAACACAAAGTTGTTAACATGAATTGTGTGTCAATAACGAAATATAAATATCATACCAACATTGTACTTATATTTGAATTAATTTTTTAATAATTTTAATAACAAATGTTATAATCTTTAATTTGTAGTGAATATTTATTACTGTTGAAATAAATGTTTCAATTCTATCAACATCAAACGTTGGTAACAAAACAACAAGCAGTTAATATTTCTCCATATTTATCCCACTACAACAGTTATATTTACTATCGATACCCTGTTTGTCGTTGTTTTCAATAAAGTCGGATTATTAACC
>NZ_CM008786.1:0-13731 GCF_002774925.1 Candidatus Hodgkinia cicadicola | reverse complement strand
AGATTGATTCAATATGTTTGTGATGCTTTATGTCAAACTTTTGGAAAACATTGTTTGGTAGTATGTGTTTTTAAATCGAATTGACATTCAGAGATCTACTTATTAACTAATCTTTATCACCTTCACGGTGATCTCAAACGAGCTTCGATTTTAAGGTTGACCATGATAATTGCGAACAAATCTCTTTTAACTTCCCGATATTCTTTATGTAAACTAAACAGATAACCAAAAATTCCAACGTCCACCTCCAACCCACCTCGACATCATCTCGTTGTTCCCATAATTCCATCCGATCCCCATCAACTGACCAGTTAAACTCGGCTTCCAACAAGGAAACGAGTTCAGATCAATGCCTCCCGTCACCATGTTGTGGCAACGGCCTATTACATACCCATAACATCCCATCCCTACCGCCACTTGAGGTCAATGACCGATCACGTCTGGATATCGAAAGAAGTGACCCCAATCAAAGGCTCATCATTCACCTTCGAACTAACATCCGACCCCGTTGTTATTACACTAAACAAACTGACAAACCTGAGTCTCGAAGACTGCACCAGAATCGTCCATGACAACAACAACGACCTAGAGAAATCACTGAAACAGGCATATCTTCAAATCTACAAACCTCCATTCAACATCATAAATGGCAGCTGATTCTCAACCATCATCCCAACCAGATCTAAAATCTACCTGTTCAAGCTATACTCCAACACCCCAATCTACAACAACCGAAACAACTGAGAACTCAGAAACATCCTCAACAAAATGATAAACAACCTCCCATTAAACACAGAAAAGATATTCAAACTAGAAGTTGTAACAGGCATAATGTTACATTCATGTATTGGACTGAAATACGATGCCACAATGTTCGGATTTTATCTCCATGAAAGGGTAAACGATTCCATATATAAAGGATTAGCTCTAACAATAACCTCCTCAACCCCACTCCAACGAAGTCTTATCCCTCTAACAAGGTTTCTATGCCGTTTAAGTTACTTCCGAACACCCATCCTTCAAACCAACATCCTCTCGAACATCACCAACGACACCTTCGAAGCCAACTTCATCAAAACAACACAAAAACTAATCCAAATCTTCAACAAAACTAACAACTGTACAACAACCCTCCACCGAGTCTTCATCATCAAGTAAACAACATCCAAATCCTCCCTCACAGACCTCTTAATCAACCCACCCATTCCCATCCTCTCGGTTCTTTTAACACTCCCAACGTCCAATCCCCAAACATCCCCATCACCGAACCCATTACTCCATTCTCCTCCCTCTCTAACCACATTTATCCCTTAATCTTCAAGATATCTCCCAATATATCCAATTTAATCTAAGTTCTAACACCACAACCCAACATCCACGCATCCTCAACCCCTCATCAAACACCCCAACAACATCAATAGATAGACATCTCCATATACAAATAACCACATTGATATTACAATATCCCCAAACTATAACAACCATTTAACCTAACACTCAAACACATCATGCAACCCCTTCCCATTTCCTACAATAAAACACACCACCAACCACCACCAAACGAACAACAACTCCCTGTTACCAAGTCCCTAATTAAATCCTACCAATAACCAACATTAACCCCTGTTTCCATAACCTCAAAACAAACCCAACACCAAAGTGATCAACTTGAATAACACATCAAGTTTTTATACCCAACGACCAAGCCTAATTACTCTCAACCTAACCTCAAGTCTAACCCTTCAACCTCCCCAGAGCCATCCATCTATCAGCTATATCCCCCTCCTTCTTCATCCCAAACATCCCAGCCAACACCCCCAACATCTCTATATAATTAACCCTAGACATCATCATCCTACCCTACCTCCCTTCCTAATAAACACACCTAACACCAACCCAAACACCAAGTCTACACATATTCATCATAGACCCTCTATTTAATCAAACCTCCAAGCCAACACCCAAGCACCCTAACAACCCGTACTCATAAAGTTCCATCAACTCCGTCCCCACCCCAACACAACAAACCAAACCTTCAACAACATACTATACCACCAACCCCCACCCTAACCTCTAATACTTTAAACAAAAAACCATCCAACACCACCATCCCAATCACTAAAACACATAACCGAATTCTAATCCTAAAACAACCAACTAACAACAAAACCACCATACAAGTAAATGTTATACCATTATCAAACATTTGAACCATAACAACGTTAACACCTGATCAACAGCCTGCATCCAACAACCCTGTATCTTTCAGAATTAGGAAGGATAAAACCTTCAGAGATAATACCATCCCCATCCCCCACGCATCGAATTCAAACCTCCACCTCCCTGTTGTTCCGATCTGCTTATCCTCTTACCCAAACATAACCTACATTAAACCATTAACCTCCCAATCTCTGTAGGTATAAGACTCTTTAACCCATCCATCAGCATCAATTTAACTAAACCCCAATCATTTGAAACCGATATCTCATAACAAATCTCCAAACATCCATGAATTATATTCTAACCTAAACCAAAACATAAAGCCATAACATATGGATCCAAAAATCCCATCACAGTGAACCCAAAGACCCTACACCCTTATCTCTAACCAGAATCAATACAACAAAATCAACACTCAACCCCAACATCCACGTTGTTATTCTACCCCATCAAACATCAACCTAAACAAACATAACCTTAAACACCACCCATAATGATTTATACCCAACCTCCCAACTAAAAGACCACATAATACTAACCCACCAACCCCTAATCATACATAAGATAAACTTCATATTCTTACCAGATAAAACCACCCTCCTTATCCCCTAAACCAACATCCTTATGACTTATCCTAAACAAATTCTATATCAACATCTCCATGTTTTTGTAACCAAACTCAAACTCAACAAACCAAAACAACTTTATATGCCACCAACCACCAACACACCTCAAACACCATAACCAACCTCCCACCTTCTCACCATTCAACAACATCTAATCGAAACCGACCCACAATAACCCACCAATAAAACTATTAAACTACAACAACAAAACGAAACAACTTCAACCTCTACCGACCCAATCACAACGACATCGATAAACTCCAATCAAACATCCATGTCATACTACAAAATCCAACCCTAAAACCTAACAATTTCTTCAAATCTCTCAATACTTCATACCAACAAACAACATCCGAACATCCCCTTCATAACAACTCAATCCCTCCATTCTAGTTCAAGAATCACCATCATCACCTCAACATCTAATCCCTCCCTAATCCCAAACTAACCTCATATTAATCCCAACACATTAACACCAATCCCCATCCAATCAATTAATTACCACATTACCAACCCTAACCCCCTACCTCCTTTAACACCATGACAACCCCAACCAACCTCTATCCAACGTCCAAACATCAAACCACCAGTCCCTAACATATATTCACACAAAACTACCCAGTATTTCATTCGGTCAAACCTATCACCCTCCTAACATAATCCTTCATTTCAACCTACCAATCCAACATCCCAACATCATTACTTTCAAACACAACCCCATCAACCCACATCTAAACACTAACTCCAATCACTAACACATCCCACACCATAATACCAACACACCCCCCATCGACCTCCACGTTGTACCTCTTTATCCCCCCTCCTACCATACTTAAACATACCAACCTCCAATATCCCCCAATCTCAACCTCTACACTTAACCCTCCTATCAAACCCCAACATTCTATACCTTAACTAATCCCTATCCCAACCTCCATTATATTCCCTCAATCCTACCTCTATCTCACCTCTCCAACATCCTTGGAACCAAACCCCACTCATACCAAACTCACTTCTCCCTCCTCTCAAACCTCCAAACCTCCAATTCTAATTCCTCCCCAAAACATCCAACCTCCATCTCTAACCTCTTCCCCATCAACGACCATAATCCTCCCCTCCTATCTTCATCTATTCCCCTTCTCCAAATCTCCAAACTACCCCAATCACCATCCTTATACCAAACAACCCCTCCTCCAAACATCCCATTCATGTTAAACACTCCCCAAACACCCAAGTCTTATCTCCCCAATCCCATCTCCCTTCTCAACACCATTCATCCATCCAATCCTATCCCAACACCCACACCATGTCACATCAAACTTAACCAATTAACCCCATCTCCCACACATTATACCAAAACCTAAACACCATCGAAACCAATTCCAACGAAATCCATCACAAACACATGATCTCCAACACATATGACTACCATCGAACCAAACAACAAGTTAAGATCTGATCTTAACCTCCCTATTTATCAACCCACACCCTCCAACAACTTAAACACATCGAACTACAAACTATAACAAATTTCATCCGATTCTAACCAACACAATTGACCTCAAACGACCAAACAATTTAGAACAACTCGATTCCGACATCATCGACATCAGACCTCCAAACATCAAAATATCCCTACATTTACCCCTAACTCCTCTTACTCCAACCTCAATCCAGACTTATATTACCTGCCTATCAAAAACATCAACACATTTAATGACATCCTGTTGTTCCATCAGAAACAAATCACTACCCATCACAGTAAACCTGACATTATCCCTCTCTCCTAGATACATCCCCCAACCTGGATCCAAACGACCTAACACATTACTCCTAACAAAACAATAAACCCAACAAAAACATACCCTCTCATATGCAACACCATATTTACCCCAACCCACAACAAACATATTATCCAAAATTTTGAACCCCATACGTCTTCCATTTCTCTCCTCTCAATTCACGATTTACACCAACCCACCCAATCCTACCCTCTCTTCCCATCGACATCTACGAACCATCCACATTACTCTAACATTCAACAATAACAGGATATTAACCCCAACCCCCAACAACCAATCCCTCCTCTCTCATCAGAGACCCTATCATACTACACTGCTAACACATCCGAATCCCAACCCTAACCTCTGTTATCCATCCCAACACATACCCTCTATCAGAACTATCAAACATTACCAACCAAAACACATATATCAATCAACCCATCACCAACATCCAACCTTCAAACCATTCAATCGGAGTATCTAAGCTGTTAGAACACCACTACACCACATACAAACAATCCAACACCTCTAACAACAAACACACCATACCCTCTCACCGATCCCAAACAAACTGTTACTACCCAAACTAACCAAACATCCACGAACCTAAGCCAATTACAATCCAAAACTAATACTCCTAACAACAAACAACCACCAAACCATCAACCAACACTGATATACTAATACATAACTGACAAAACGGTCAAACCCACCAAGAACATGAACAACCCACCAACATATCAACTCCAAACTAACAACATCCAAGCCCTGAAACATACCCTTCCGATACTAATTTTGACACAACAACTAACATGAAACTACAACCCAGCCTCGGTCTTCCCTCCAAAGGAAGAATAGCAAGAACACTCGAAACCATCCTCAAATCCAACGACCTCAACATAATACTCTCAAACTCAAGATGTTATCTCGGTAAACTCACAACATCCTCCAACCTTGAGATTAGACTAATGTCCGCTCCAAACATTGCATCCGAATTAACCTCCGGAAACCTATCCTTCGGCTTAACAGGACTGGATCTAATACTCGAAACCAACAACAAACACATAAAACTACTCAAAACCTTCAACCAATCACAAGCCAACCTCAACCTCCTAACACCTCTATCCTGAAGCAAGTCATTAAACCTCCCACCTTTACGTCTATGTTTAACCCCAATTCTATCAACAAAATACCAACAAATATCCAAACATTACATAACCACCAAAAACATCAAACAACTCCATGTTACCAAATCCAAATCAACTACCGAAATCGAACCCTTCGTTGGCATCTCAAACATCATCATCGACATAACATCCTCCGGATCAACAGCTAAAACCAACCTACTAAATTCATCCCCAACATCCCTCATTTTAACCAGTACCCTCTGCATGTTTTACAACCAGACCTACAAAATCTCATCCAAAATCAACACCCTCATCCACATCCTATGCCACCTCCTAACCTCCAATACTACCCATAACTCAACCTCTAACAACCTTAACACTAAGCCAAAACCCAACACCCATACATCCCAAACCCAACCAAACGTTGGTAACATCACGATAACTACCCCTCCAATACTCTTTCCTCATCACCACGAAACCATCCCAACCCAAGTACTAATCTCTTCCCAATCTCCAAACCCTTCCCTACCCCATCATGAACTAACAACAAATATCAGACATATCCGAACCTAATCTCTATCAACTGAAACCACAACAAACAACCTCCCTCCTCCTTATCTGACCGAAGACCAACATCCTAAGAATGGAAATCTTATCCCAGCCCAACACCCTCTCAACACATCTCTTCCCAGCCCTGTAAACATGCCAAGCCCCCAACTTGCCTCCCTTCTAACCCAAACATCCACATGACTGGATCATTTCATCCTACCTCTCTCCATCCATGATGTGAACCTTATCCCCACCCCATCCACATCTTTCTTAACACAACCCAACCCACCTAAGCATATAACATCAAACGATTGACCATAAATCCAACCTACCCAACATATAACCTCTAAAACCAACACCCAAAAGCATATATTAACGAAGCAGATCAAACCGGATAGCAACAACAACATATCAAAAATTAACAAACCAAACCCAATCCTAATCCGACCCCAACATTAACCACCCCAACCTAAACACCACAAGTATTACAAACCAACCACAACAAAAAGATGTTATCTACCCACCATCGGAACATAACAACAAAGTAATGAATAATCCAACAAATACTAATTCCATCTCCAAATACCCTACATGAAGCATCTATCTCATCGAAAACCTGATACCAAACCTCCATCAATTACCTCCGATTAACCCCACCTCCCAACAAAGTAACACCTATTATCATAAAATTACAACAAACATGAACAATTAACCCAATCCATCCCCCTACCCCAACATCTAACATCCATGTTTTATCCCCATGCCATCAAACCACAACAACTTACCAACACCCATTAACAATTAATGTCCCAAGTTACCTCTGTCCAAGCATATTCCCATCTATCTTCATCACGATATCCCAACAAACCACAACATAAAATGACAACACAAAACAACTTCTCCAGAGATCTCAAAACATTAATCCTCAAACATTTAGACTCCGGCAGTCTCGAACTCATAAGTTTAATAAATTCAATCAAAACCACCCTAACATCTGGAATAGAAAAGTTAAACCAACTAGCATGTTCAAGGTTCGGAAACAACCACCTCACTAAGAGATTAAACTTAATCCTAGCCCTCATCTGAGGCCTGTGTTGTTCCCTATTAACCTGATGTTGACTGTTCCATGTTCAACCATAGACCATAACACATTGACCTCCCATAGACCAAGGACCATCATCGATGTTTAACCCCGATCAACCATCACCCGATCCATCAACACCCTCCTTCATTGACAACCATCCCTAATAACTCACCACAACACCCTCCCAACCCCATCACTATCTTCCCATCAACAAAACAACCTCCATTTATCCCATCCCTACCTGTTGCCACTAACATAACCAAACGTTGTTCGTATCCAACGTCCACACAACCAAAACTCCAAACAAACCATCACCCATACTCCAAGTTCCTAACCCGACCTCCATTCATGACCCCATTCATGGTCCAAACCCCATCAATCCCAACTCCCACCAACCTCTTACCAACAAGTTAAACACAAACCAACACCCATGACGTCACTCCCATAACAACGATCTGACTAATCTCCAACAAATCCAAACGAACCTACATCGATGACCACCAACATCCCACCATCAAGAATCTCTTAATCTCCTCCAACCTCTACAAAGTCTACTTAATCCTACCCCAACATCTTGTTGCCAACGTTCCAACCCAGTCAACCAACATCTATACCCATCCAACAACTCACACCATAATACCCTCCTCTATCCAACACCCCATCCCCTCATATAACAACACCATATCTACATCAAACTATCTAACAAATTAACCTCCTGAACCCTACACCTAACTCCAACAATCCAACCCAACATGCCAAACAACCGAACCCAACCAACTCCTCAACGTTTTGTTTTCTCCAAACCTAACACCACCCCAAACCAATCTGTCCATCAACCACATTTATCAAACAACACCATCAATACCTCCCCCAACCATCATACCACCTCAAGTTTACACCCTCCAACATCCATTCAATAAATATCAACCATGATCTACAACTACATCTATCCCAACCTACTAAACATAACCCAACCTTTCTTCTCCTTCTAATTAAACACCTACATTATGACATTAACCCAACATATCCCCAACCCAAACAACCATCAACCAAACATTAAACCAACTTTACCTTATATTATACCACAACACCAACAAACCATCTCTATCAACCAAACATTGTGTTATCAACCCAAATAATCCCAAACACCCTTATACCTCTATGTCCATCAAATCCCAACCAATCCCAATAACACCAAACCATAGCACAGACCCATTCACACTTTCATTAAACCATCGACAACAACCCCAACCAACAACCAAACAAACCCATGAACACTTCCCAATTAACCTTAAACCTCTCCATTACCCCCATCTTTATCCAAACTTACCCTCAATATCCTCAACTAATTATCTCTACAAAACAACCCACCAACAATTTAACCAAGTAAACACCAAACATATACCAACGAATATCCTAACCAATCCTACCTTAAAATTAATTCTACCCATAAATTAAACACTTAACCAACGGTCAAACAACCAAGTAATACACCCAATCCTCTAATCAATACCAAATCATCAATAAACCTACACACCCACAACATATACCCAACCTCTAACCACCAACCTTCACCGTAACTACCATCCTTACCAGTTCATCAACCAACAAACATCCAAACACATACATCCTGCCAAACCCCAATCTTTTATCACTCATTAACAACCTCAAAGATCCAAGATATCAACATCAATTTCCGAACTACACCACCATATATCTCTATAATCCTAACCAATCGAAATATTCTACACTAATCCATAACAAACACAACAAAATCCTAACCTCCTCATCAAACTAAACCATATCACATAACTCATCCCAACCCATCATCCAAACCAACACCCTGCTGATACCACCTTCATCGCAACGAAACAACAAACTCTCCCATAAACTGAACAAACAACCCATCCAATCATTCATCCAAAACCTTAACAACAAGTTATCTAAACTAATAACAACCTCTAAGTGATAAACTGAACCTATACTAACAACAAAGTAACACTCAAACTGAAGTAAATGGAAATATTATTCTGTTCTGATAAACAAACCGACCTTGCTGCCGTCGTTAAACTCCTCCGAACCTCACCAACAAGCAGATTAATCAATCTAATCTTAATTAACGGGAATTGTAAATCATTAGAACACTTCTCTGCTTCGGCCAAGCTTGCGAGCTTGGTAGCAATAAGACTACGACAAACGACCAAACATTCCATGGAACTTCTAAAACTGGCATCAACGTTGGCAACGAAATACAAATTCATATTAACACCAATAATAGGTGACATCCATTTACTACCTGAAAGCTACAACTACGCAAACGTTCCAAATGTTGTTATCGACGGACTATGACAGTGTTGTATTCTTTCAAGAACACGTTTACTAGCCAAGCATTTATGTGACTTCCTTGATGCTGGAAACGACATTGAAATAATGGATAAACCTAAATCCTCTGAAGTGAAGATATTTAAACTAAACGAAACACCCACAAGAAACCAAGACAACAACGTGTTGATCTGTTGCTATGGGATAAGCGAAAACGATGGCTTCGTCAAACAAGTTACTCAAAAACTAATACTCGCAAAACAAAGACCCATCATACTATGTAACAACGGCCAATTACACTCAAATTGATTAGACAACTGCAACCTAATCCGAACCAGATATTTACCTAAAATAGAACTAAACATCGTATGTTTTTGTAATGTACCAACAATGAGATTAAACAAAACAGTAACAATACAAACAGCCCAATCAGAAAAGCTATTAAAACAAGTATCAATTGACCTAACAGGTTTAACAACCCCAGAAATAGTCAGGAAAGTATGACTACCAGAAACCGAAGGTAAGATATTTACAAAAGCTATTGGCATATCGAAACCAAACCTATGTTTAACCCAACCAACTTATAACAACAACAAAATAACCATTTCCAACCGAGTTAACAGTGTAACATCTTCATTGATAAATCAAATTGGATTGAAATCTAACAAACGAAAAATAGTCTACATCTTAGCTAATTATCCTCCTGATGATTCAAGGATCGGTAATGGCGTTGGTTTAGATACATTGGAAAGCATAACCAACATCAACGGTATGGTAAACAAAAACACATTGAACGGCAGATCCTTAATAGAAGTATTAATTGATGGAGTAACGAATAAAACCAACCTAAACAGATCGATTCGTGCAACAGTAAGCTTAAACCTGGCCAACCGTCAACGTATTAATTGAGTATCGGATGTAGAGAAAAACTGAGGACCATTGAGTCTAGATGCATTTGTAATCTCCGGATTTTGTACCGTACCAGCACTTAGACTCGGAACAAACATGGTAATAATTCAACCAACAAGAGGATATGGCTTAACAAACCCAAGTATACATCACTCAACATTCGTTGTCCCATGTGCGTTTTACTGCTTAAGCTATTTGTTCATAAAAAGAACCAACCCAAATGCTTTAATATTAAACATTGGCAAACATGGTAATCTGGAATGAATGCCAGGCAGATCCGTAGCTCTAAGTCGTTGATGTTATCCAGAACGAATAGCAGGATCTACAACAAACGCTTACCTCTATATTGTAAACGATCCAGGTGAAGGAATACAAGCCAAGAGACGAATAAGCTCAACAATCATTGATCATGATATACCACCAGTTACCGAATATCCAACAACCCCTGATTGAAAAGGTACTGGCTTCAACTGTTATTCCAACTTAGGAAACGAGTATATATGCAGCCTGTTGGATCTACAATTCAAATGTAAACTGCATTGTTGATGTGAATTCTCATTACATGAAATAGTATATAGCACCCTGGTCTTAAACAAATGACAACTCTCAACAAGATCTGTTAATTTAAGTTTAAATGTCAACCAATGATGAAAGGCTAAACACAAATGGATGACCTGTTCGAATCTTGCGAAACGAGCAATGTTCATGGAACATTCTGTACTCCAAATCAAAGACATGGACGTTGTTATGAGATTAGTATCACTTCGACTTGCCGGTTGTTACAACGAATTAAACTCAATAACCAAAGCCCAACATAATTGTTTTATACAACCTGGATTGGCTTCATCGTTCACAAGAGCTGATGATAACATCCTCCCAACAGGCAGAAACTTCTACATCAAAAACACAAACGAAATGCCAACTCCATTTGCCTACAACATTGGCAAGACCGTTGTATCGAAACTAATCAGAAGTTATTATCACAGAAGCTGTAAGTGACTAAGATCAGTAGCAATCAACGTTTGAGCAACATCAAATATGAGAACAGGAGGAGATGATATTGCGATTATTATGAACCTGATTGGTGTTAAACCAATATGACATGTCACTTCATCAGAGGTAATCGGATTCGAAGTCTTACCATTAACCCAATTACAACGTCCAAGGATAAATGTCTTGGTCAGAGTTTCAGGATTATTCAGAGATACCTGTCCGTTAATATTAACCCGTTTACACAAAATGTTCAGTGTTGTTGAAGGTTTACAAGAAAATCCGAAAGACCCATCCCGATGATCTGGAACGTTGTTCAGCAGTAAACCCGGATCTTATGGTGTTGGAATCCAAGAGTTGTTAGATTGTAGAAACCTACCAAGTATCAGTTGTCTAGCTACAAAATATATGATATATGGAGGATATTGTTTCAATGGTAAAACATGAATTAATGCTACGGGAAAGTTATCTCAAACACTAACAAAAACCCAAGTCATATTACAAACTCAGGATAATTACGAACACGATATATTAGATAGTGATGATTATTACCAATTCGAAGGTGGTTTAAACGCAGCAATTAGACATTGTAGAGGAGGAGTATGTGCATACCACGTTGATACCAGCCAATCAATGCAACGATGTATTAGAATTAGAAGATTGAAATATGAATTAGCCAGAGTAGTAACTTGTAAACTTCTTAACAAGAATTGGATGTTAAAGATGCTAGAGAGTGGTTATAGAGGAGCCGCCGAGATACTTACAAATCTAAGTCATTTTTGTAACTTTGCTGTAACAACAGGCCAAACGTTTGATGCCCAGTTCGATGCCATATATGCATTATTATTCCAAAACAAAGACATCATGCTATCCATAACAAAATCCAATCCCGATGCTTACTTAACCATGAAACAAAAACTATTCGAAATAGTATGCAGCGGAACTTGGCAAGCACCAAGCAATAGCTTTAGACTTTACCTCGGAAGCTAAGAACCATAAACACTCAAAGATATACTACATCTCCATTAACAACAAAACTAACCATGAATCGTTAACACCAATTACCACCAACTACCCAACTTCCATCAACAACAACCCAAACATAAGATTTAAACTAATCCCTTTGAAAGATAGAACCTAAAACATACCAACAATCAGTGGTTGTTTAATCCAGCTATTAAATATCCAAGGAACTTGATACTTAGTTCATCGATAATCTAATTCTATCCATTTACATTACTTAAATTAAACTCACTATCCAGTTATAAACACCGATCATGCAAAACCATTAAGCCTACATCCAAACCAACCCCCATTAGAACAAATACTAACCCCATTGTACCAACATTCATGTTTTGATCCCTTTAACCTCCACACCAACCCCTATATCACAATCAACTTAACTCTTAAAACATCAACAACTACCATATAACCCCATACTTCCGAAGAACCCAACATAAACAAGTAACATCCAACTAATATCACATTTAAATCCTTCAATCCAAACTGATCTAATAACACTGATAGCACAACGAACAGCATCAAACACCCATTCGCTAACAATCAGTTAACATGTATAATCGTTAAACTAATAGTTATAAGATGATAGCATAATTTTAACCAACATATTAAAAACTTAACTCCATCACTATCAATCTAATACCAATTTAACTCTAAAACCATACACATATATTTCATAACAATAACCCAACAAATACTTGTTTTACCAAACCATTTACCCACGAATGTAACCATATGTTCTAAACAATTTCCAACAAAACAAACAGATCCACCATATTACCACAATACCCACATGTTTCCCTATCACCGTATTAGCATAAATATCAAACAAAACCCAAACCAATCTCCAACCTACCCACAAGTTAAACAACCATTAAACCAAACGCCCAAACACCTATCAACCTCTTTTACCAACAAAATCCATAACATTAATTAATCCAACATCCGAACTTTTTAAATCAACCAACACATCGATCAATTTCCACATCAAATACCAATTGAATATTTAACCAACACAACACGTCAATTATACCTCCAACCTTCCATTATAACCTAATCAACAAAATCATCACTTTACCCCATCGAATTCATTAAATCCA
>NZ_CM008785.1:0-16213 GCF_002774925.1 Candidatus Hodgkinia cicadicola | reverse complement strand
GATATCTAATAACATATAATGGTATGGATTTTGTCAGCGATTTTGTTGCTGATGGCAGTCCATTAATAGAGATGCTGGCTCTGCCAGCCTGAAGTTAACCAGTTCGCTAACATGCGAGCAACGTTGGTGGGATTTTGTACTCGCATTTGGATGCTCACTGGATTAACTTAGAGAACCATTCTCCGATTAACAACTTGAACCATTTATCGAAGTAACATTTCAATCCATGGACGTTGGATCGGTCAATTACTTAATCACTTCCATGATGGTTAATAACAATATCTTAGTTGTATTTATTCAGGTTCAACTTATAGCCATAGTAAGATGATTGATCCGTTGACGGACATAGTCGTAAACAGTACAACCAAGGTAATCACTTGGTTCTAATCTCAATCATTACATCTGGATAATTCGTTTCGATCTAATGTTAAAAGAAACATTCAATACTTACAACGTTGTTAACCGATTATTACTATTATCTGGATATATTATTTATCAATGTTTTATACCAAATCTTATTAGAAACCAACAAACGATGATCTTGTTTAACATATCCTGAATTGTGGTATACACCAACGTTTGGTCATCCTCACATTAACAGTTATCATGTAAATTGACTAACGAATCTCAGCTTATACCTATTATCACTGTGTTCTGGATGTTAATGTTTTAACCATTTGTTACAACATATATGCCATAGTAACTTCATGTATGTCCGCTACCAAAAATAATACTTAAACATATCTGTTAAAATGAACTCTAACAACAACCTTCCATTGATATTTGTTTATATTTGGTTATTTGAAAGATTTCTTATACGTTTCAATTTCTTACCTTACAACGATTACTCCAGAATTATTCTTTCGAGACAACACGTTTTCTTCTTCCCACTTCATTTTTATCCAACCTAAATGAGTTTACTTTATCAATTACAAAACATTCGGATTGTATTAATATCCCGTTTCAGTAATAATACCGATAAGAGTTCAGGATTTTGTTAACACTTCGGTTCTTAGATCATCATGGGAGTTGTTTAGTATTGGGAACCATCATAAACGTCACATGTTGCTTTAATCGACAAAGAAACGATCAACCTTTGATCAACATGTTCATCTTAACCCAATACTTCATAACATAAAATGATCTACTTGTTTTATCCAAATAAAGTTTTTAAACAACCTTGAAATAGCCGAAGGTACAACACCAACTAGTTAATTAATTAAGTCATCTTACTATCTCTGATCTCTTTACAATAATCTAACGACCAACATCTTACTAATCGTATGTTTGAACAACCTAATATTAGTACCAAAAGTTTCATCTTGATTTTTGTTTTACCATACCATATCTTAAAGTTTACAATTTTGTGATGTCAGTTTATAGTAATGTGAGAAGTATTCACCATTCTTCTTGGTCATATATCCTCGTGTCAGTTTACTTCTTAGCTCAATCATGGCCGTAACCAACGAATACCTCGGTTGTTTTAACGTGTTATCCTCATTTAATAACAATAACATGATATCAATTTATAAGACTAAAACAACCATATTCTCGGTTTCTTGTTAAACATACATAGATCTACAACATATACCCCTTTGGGGTAAACACCACTACTAACAACATTTTATATATAAATTCATCTATAATTACTATTCTGATTTATTAAAACTGAAACAACCTCCAATCCTACCAAGATACTCTCTTTTAACTTCAAACCTTGTTCATGTTTTCCATCTAAACTCATCATTTCCAACCAATGTGTTTACCAATAACATCATCATGTTATACATTTTATCATAAATCTGTAACAACTTGATAAACCTATATCGGTTGTTTTTAGTTAATCATTTGATTTATCACTAAAGTTCGGAGGTTGGATTTATACTTGTACATTCAATATCCAATAAACAGACCGAATTCAACTTGTTTTTATACAACTTAATTCAAGTATCGTTTTAATTTATACCAACATATCGAAGATTTCTACAACAACATTCACGTATAACTTGGTCGATAAATCTTTGATTACCTAAATATAATATCACATTAAAATATTTATATACCATCACTGCATTAATACCCATTGATATTATGTTAAAACAACACCATCTGTTCGAGTTAATAACAACACGGTTCGAATTAACTTAATCCGATATAAAACTCTTCAAACGACTAAATTTCCAATGAGATTAAAGAGATAATTCATTTAAGTTTCTGATTATTGTTAACAGTTCTTAATTAATTTGTTACTTCGTACCAACGTTTCTCATGTTGTTTGATTCCTATATGCGGAATATATTAATCGGAACTGTTTTAATTTAGAAGTGGGGTTATAATATCAACTACTAAGTACATATTAGATGTTATTCTTTATACCGTAATGTACAATTCCAATGTAAGATGATAATGTTAGTAAATTAATTGACTCATATCTTATATTAATTTTTTAATCACTTGTTTGTAAAGTACTTGTTATAACTTGGACACCGATGATGTTATCTGTTCTAATAAATACTGAAACGTTACCCACTCCAATGATACCTTGAAGTTCATTAATTAATCCAACGTTGTAAAACTCTGGTCTAAAAATCCATCATCGATTTAATCACAACCAAAACAAATAAATTACCATTATGTCTGTAGTTCTATGATGGAAATGAAATACTAACACTTATCTAAAACCAAGGTATGTTTATCTGTATTTTGGTCTTAACCTTGATTTGATAAATGGTATATCGATCTCAAATTAAAACTTAAAAAGAATTAAACAAATACAGATGATTAAAATAAACATAAGAATCTATTTCCTGCAACAAGCACCCTTACCATTAGTTCCTTCCTTTATCCTAACAAAAAACCTACCATCATTTATCATCTGTTTTCTTCTAACTAAATCATTATAAATTCCAACATCATCATCGACTAAACCAACGTTGTTATGACCGTTTGTTCGATATTAATGGCTTATGATAACCATTTTAATCTTTAACTAACCACCTTCCAATCGTTTGTTCCCAAACATGTTGTTTTTATTATGTTACTTAACCATCATCAATTACTATTAGAATAATGGTTTAATAGTTAAATGTTTTAATATATCGTACATTTACTAATTGTTTTGAAACAACGACCTATGTTAAAGTATCACTTCTCCATTTCTTCAACTCCACTTGTCAATCTTACTATGTCAACTTCTAATGGGAAACATAATTGCTATGATCTATTAATGACATAAATGACATCGGTTTAGTACTAAGCGAATGTTAATAACTTGCTTAAACAATTACATTACAGATGGAAACGAAGAAATTATCTTTATTGTTATACAAAGAAGACCTAACGTTTGGTAGAATCGGATGTTGTAATGTTCGATCAATTTGTACAGACCGAAGAGATAACCAACCTTGATGAATAACACACCATGAACAGTTATACAGAAACATAGTGACCGTTGTAAATCAGTAACAAAACATTGATGTTATTTAATAAGATCCGATATAACTTAGAAGTTATTAACTTAACTTGGTTATTCACTATGTAAAGATATTAATCGAACCAACATTATTGTATAAGAGGTAAACATATAACCATTTATCTGTCATGGTTCGAATATTAGAACAATATATTTAATTTATTAATCTATATCGATAGATCAAAACTTTAATCTCAATCACAACATGGTTTTCAAGTTCAGTTAACATCCAATGGTCATTGATCGAAGATGAACCAACCTGTTACTGTTACCTACATACAACATATTAGCTAATAATATTCATCCTGTTCTGTTTTGTTCCAACCAAACATTATCTCGTTAAACAGACATCATTCAACAGCCATTAACGACTACCAATGATTTGATTCATTTATCATAGAGTTGTCTTCGTTGTTGTAAATCAACAGGTAAACATTTGTTTAATATCTTAAATTAATTACAACGGTTACTATCCACCATAATTAAATCTTTTAGAATAAACCGATCTTTTACTCAAACATTTTAGTAATCCTTAGATCGGACCGTTTACACCAATATTAATTCTTATACTACTTGTGTTAATTGCATATCGTTCTTACCCTGTTGTGTTTAACTTAATGGTTTCATCGGGTATCAACAATTCTATAGATTGGTTGTAAACAACCATAATTATAAATAAATTCATCATGATATCATCTGAATGTTGTATTCACTATGTGTTCACTTTATCTCTAACTGTACTATACCATCAACAAACAAATGATCTTTTATTGTGTACCAACCATGTTGGTCTTGGAGATTACCTCTTTGTTATCAACAAAAGACTGAAACAAGTACTACATCTTTACACCATATTGACCACATCAGCTTAACTCATAATCTTAAACTTACTTCAATCCATATCTATCATTAGATGTACGAACTTATTATTTCCATCTTATTTCTACGAACCTATGATAACCTATATAAAAGTACTACTTTGTTGTTAGTGTAACATTCCAGTTAATAAGTAACCTCCGTCAGAACTAAGAAACATTTATCCTTAACTTCAGAATAACAATCACTTCACCAAACTAGTTATGATCAATTGATCGATCTAAGACCTTACTACTAACAAAATGTTAAGTATTCGTTTACCTTATTTCTGTGAATTACAACGTTGTTAACCAATTAACAGCTTCCAACATCCAGTCATTATAATTACCAACTCTTATACAATTTAGACCTAACACTTTGATTTATAATCGGAGTTCTACCAACACATAACAACCAATTTCCATAACAACATCGGATGAATAAAACCAACATCGATGACAATACATTGAGTTCTATCCCGACTTAACTAATCGCTACCAACACAGACGTTAACTAATATCTTTATAATAATTATGATATAATATAGAACAAGATCCAAGGTTGGTTCATTCGTTGTTATTTATGGAGACAGGTAGTTAACGAATAATCTAAGATATAAATTCAAAATGTTCGAATTAATTAAAGAATTATATCCATGGGTGTTGTATATCCAAATACTAATTGATTAATCGATATTGTATTCGTTGGGTATATACGGCGAGTTTATTAATTTGACCATTAACTAAATCCATTTAAAACCGTTATACTTGGATACCGATCATGTTGATAAAGAGATTTTTTCGTTAATATAAGATAGGAATGTTGGTCTTAATAAAGAGTTTGATAAACGTTGATCGTGTGTTATGTGTTATTAGTCTGATGATGAAAATTGTTTCCTGATCGGACTTGAGGTTAACTGGATGTAAACGTTAGTTTGAATAACAAACCGAACACCTATGTTTAATAATTATTCGAACGTTGTTATCGGTTTTTTATTTAAGTTTCAGATGAAACAGATGGTTTAAACCAGAACAACTTGTTGTTATTAAAGGTATTTAGAAACCGTATGTTTTAAACATAACTTCTACCTTATAATCGATCTAAGGATATCGGAATACACATGAATCAGATATTGGTTGTAGTCTCCAAGGTTGTTTATTCCATCATTGGATAATCAATTTTACAACAGGTATATATAGATATGTGTGTAGTATGTATATTATATAGATTGGTTACAAATGAAGATAAAATCCAGAATCAACATTTCGTTATTATCACACTTCGTCATATACTAACATGGGGATGGTTGTGTTTATAGTTAATAACAATCGGATTAATTTCTATCATGGTTAATATAGAATTCTTGTTAGAACCAACTACGTATATGTGATATTAAACTAGAAGTTAACTGTTTTCTCATCGTGTTGATAAACAAGTGACAGAATTGACTTAAGGTTATGGGTATTACTACTAACATCCTCTATGTCTAACCTGTTGGTATTACATCAAATTATCATTCATAACACTTAATAAATACTATGGTTAACATGTATTAAGATCTTATAATAATATACTGATGTTTATGTGTGTGGTTGTTGTTAACCTGAATATACGTGTACATCTTTTTTTTGTTGTTATGTTCGATGTCACTGTTTTATTTCAGTTGTTTTTTAAAAGACTAATAATAAATCACTCATCATTATCCAGAATCTATCATGGTCATAATCATCTTGGAGTGTAAATATAATCTGAAACTTATGTTATGATTGGAAATATTTTTAACTACTACCCATACGTTTGATGGTTGAAGCCATCGTTATATATTCATGTGTTTTGGTGTTGAATAGATAACACTTGATATATTTCATTAGCTTAATGGTTATATCCGAATTCTATTAACCTAAGGTTGTTTCGACACAACGATCTGATCTATTTGGAATTAATCCATCAAATTGTTCTTAATAAAAACCATCTAATCGATACTAAACATTCGTACGTTAACGAACTGTTATTAAAGATAAGATCTATAACAACCGTGGATCATAGACTAAGATGTTGTTCTGGTCGTTTAATCGGAACAACGTTGAGATTTTAAAACCAATCATCTTTAAATGGTTAACATCTCATTATCAACATCAATATCCATTAGATTCATAATTATCATGACAACGTTGTGTTCCACTTTCATGATTTTATTGATGGCCATGTGTTGTCTTGGTTCGAATTATGATTTTAATAACCATCCATATTAATGTTTTTTTGTTGGTTTACCGCAACACACCATCAAATATTTACGAGTGAATAGGATCAATGTTTCATTCATGGTGGGGAGTTTTTATATAGGATTTATGTTCGATAAAAGTACATCCAATTGTTTTACATGTTCACATCGATGTTGGGTCGTGTTGGATGAAGTAATTATATTGAACTTAGATTGATGAACTCAATTCATGACAACAATTGACTAATTGAAATGATATTAATCAGACAATGGGTTCATGTGTTTGGTTCGGATCACATTAATGATTCGTATGGACGTTGTTGTTTCATAAGATTTGAACAGATCATGTACTTACAATTAGCATTTCGATCTATCGGTTGATATTCGAGATAAGGATTTATAGATGTTGTTTGAATTAGCCATTTAATGGACCAACGTTGTACATGTCTATACAATGAAGTATTTATTTTAACAGTATCGTTTAGATCTGGATGTTAGTTAACGATCAACGTGAGTAGTATATATATATATATATGTTCGTATCTGATTTAGGATAAATACTTAAGGTGGTAATCTTCAATATTTTTTATGAGGATTTAGTTAATAATTTTATATGACATATTGGAATTTAATAACCAATTGGATTAATGGGTAAATGTTGTTGTTTTACTTGAGTTATCGATGATAGGAATGTGGATGTTGTTTGTGGTTTCAGTAACCCATACATGGATCGACATCTAAGAACTTTAAGCAATGAAAACCATCAGTTAAAATTCAGGTATTGTTACCCTGTTTGATAATGTTCGATGTCAACATGTTGTGATAAATTCTATCTTCGGAGTAATAATTTAAGAAACAGGAAGAAACGGTAGTAATGGGTGTTGGGTGATATATATATATATATTTGGGATTAATACTTAACAGTATCACTTCGTTGGATGTTGTTTATCTTCCGATCAGAATAATTGTTAACATGATATAATTCCGATGATTACAAACACATCAAAGAACAATGAACTTTAAGTTTCTTTTATATCCGCTATCCATGTTAATATGTTGTTACTTGATCTGAATTTTGGTCGTTGTTATATGAACTGATCGTATTTATGTTTAATTTTTAATTCATTATACCATTAGGTTAGATACTTCTACCAAAGATCTATCATCTGTTGTGGTCGTTTGTTGTGCTATCGATGTTAGTATATGTGTTGGGTTGTTTTTGAACCAATAATTTATCACCAATATGTTTAAACCGTTATAAGAGTAATAACTAACGATATAAGTTATTTGTTTGTTAGATTTTGAAATCCAATTTGATTTAGTAATGATGATGTTATGTAGTTAACTCAGTTAGGATATATAAATTTTGTTGGTGTATAGCTGATTGAATGAAACATTGGTTTAGGTTTTTTTTGAAGTATGATGACCGTTATAAGTATCTTACCTTCGGTTCGTAATAGTTGTAGTTTCTAACAGTTTATTATGTTGTTAAACCTGTTAGATTTATTGGTATTTGTTTTTAATTGGATCTTTAATCCGGTTGAGATATTTGGAGGTTGGTATGTTTTTTGTTTAGTCCATCGGTAGTGTAAACCACAAAATCCATGGATGTTAAGTTCGACTTTAAGAATAAATATTTAGTTTGAATTAAGATTACGGTTGTCAAATCAGTTTGAAAGAACTTGGTTATTGCTACTAATGAGTGTTTGGAAATATTAATTTGTTTGATTTGCTTTACAAAGTTTACGAAGTCGTTTTCGCTTATCTCGTTGTGGTAGGTTATCATGTTGATGTTTCGTTTGTTTAGAGATGTTCAGTTCAGTTTGAATAGTTCTTACTTCAGATGGTTTGGAGTCGTACTTCTATTTCATCGTCAACATCTCATTGCCGAGCAACGTTTGTTAATATCTGATCAATAGAATATGTTTTAATATTAAAGGGTGGTTTACATTGTTGTTATAGGACCGTTGGTAACAACGTTCTGACTATTTGTTCGGATCATAGGGTTTTGATGTTATAAATGTTAATCTGTTATTGAAATCGAGTACTATTTATGTCTATGGTATTGAACTTAAGTCAAATCTTCTAATGATTATCCAGAGTTTATTTGATTACTTGCTTGTTAATCACATCATTATGAGACTAACACCTATGGGTTAGAATGATGGTTCCTATAATGACCTATAAATTGTTTGTTACTACTGTGTTGTTAGGTTGTTGTTAACGTATGTGATTTAATGGGTTTATAACAATAACATTCGAGGTTAAAACATGTACCTGATCTGGATATAATAACCTCCGTTATTTTAATCTCAATATATTCCCCGATATACTAATATAAATTTTGTTTGATATTAATACCAATTGTTGAGTCGTATTTCACAGTAGTCTTGTGAAGTTTTTGTTTAATGTGTTTGTACTAATGGTGTTACTTAATTCGTGAGTGATTACTATCCATTTTTTTGTTGTTTTAAGCAACATTAACAGCTTATCAATTTCGTTGTAACAATTAGATTTCAATATCAGAATGTTTGACAACCAAGTAGAGATGTCATCTATTATAACAATGGCATTCGTGTTTACGTTTGTTTTAATAAGTGCGGTTAAATCAATACTTTCTTCATAAATATTCCAGTTATTAGATCTATGTTTAATATGTTGGAATAATTTATCTTTAACATTTATAGAATTTGTAACAACGTATAGTGTTTTAAGGTTACAACATGTTGACCGAATTATTCTTGATTTACCTGTTTTCTGTAATCCTATCAATAACATTTATGAGGTTACTACCAATTAATTAGTCAATGGATTACTTGGTTGTTATTTCACTCGATTAGAAGTATTAAAGTGAATGTGAACTTAATCAGGTATTAAGTCTAATTTGTTTGAGTTATGATTTAATTAAATTAAAGTTTAGAATACGATATGTTATTTAAGTTAACCGTGGATAATCAGTATATTTGTTGTTAATTTGATTGAGTTGTTTAATTGTATTAATATGAGGTTATTTGCTTGATGGGATGTTTGGAGATATTAAGAGTTGGATGTTTACACCGCAGTTTGTTGGTCCTGATTATGTTGTTCATTGCTTACAACAAAATGTTTATCTTGATGATCGGTTAGTTGAGTGAAAAAATTAAAGAGAACTAATAAATGATTTGATTGAGATTGTTGTAATTGATGAAGAAAATCTTAGGAGATGGAAGGACCTAGGTTCTAGATATTGATGTCTATCCTATGACTTGTGGTTTAATAATTAATATCAGGTTAAAAACAATGTGAGGTTAATAACCAGATCAAAGTTTGAACCTCTTAATGTAGGTTAACGGAGATAGAGATTATGGAACCTAATGTCAATGAAGTGAGAGTAGAACTGTTAAAACAAAGATGAGAACATCTTACAACGTTGGTGTAAATCTTTGGCTTATTCATTCAGATTTTTTATATACATTCCAGTATTAGTGTTGAATAATAGTCGATAGAACAACATGTTGTATCAGTTTCGTTTAATTCTATCAAACATGAATGTGTTATACCATCAATAGACTGGTTCGTCATTGGTTTGTTGTTATTAGCATGAAATTTGGTTCTACATGTTTTCAATATGGTATTCATAAGTGCCATCACAGGGATATTATTAATTACGTATACATAAATCATTAATTTAAAATAGAACCATGAACAGTAATCACAATTCCAAGTGTGTGGTTCATAGTTCCGATAATGCAACTAACAATGAAACGAAACACTGGAATCAGTCAATTAGTATAAAGATCTATCTACATATCTGTTCCTATCAAATGGTTAGTATTTTAACATCTAAGTTATCATTTCTTATTAAAACATCAGTTTATATACTTTAAACATCATAAACCAAACGTTTGAACTTTCGGTTTTATCATGATTGATTACAACGTTGTAATTATCCTTATAAAATCCAGTGTTTAATACCGTACAAGATAAGATATAATCCAATGTTTAACTATAATTGTTTTTAATGGTTGGAGATTAGACCCAACGAACAGTAACTGGATACTGTTGGTCAAAGATGTTAATCTGTAACACAGAGCCAATATCGTCCATGTGTTTCTTTCGTAAGATCTTGATATCCATTATCATGTTTGAAGTTCAATTAGAAAATGACCAAACGATAGAATGTTGGAATTAATTGGTTAGCACTAACGTTGGTTAGTTTACATACAACATAGTATATCATTGGTTGTTTATGTTTTAAATACTAAGAATTGGAATACTATCATCGAAGATCTGGATGTTGCGGTTCTGTTCTAAATTAACATGTGATTCCAATAATTTAATTGGTTTAATCCATGTTGTTACCTCAACGTTGTGGTTTTTTATCAGAGTTTAATATCTCTTCTTTGAACATATCCGTGTTTAATGTATGTTGTAATACATCTGATATTATTTTAATCATTAACACCAATCTCGGTCTAAATTACTTTAAACGTTTATAACCATTTTGTTAATGATAAATCTTCATACTAATTGTATATTATCAAGAATATAAATAATAATTATATAAGTTATAGTTAACATATGTTGTATTGTTTTAAAAACCATCCTACCACATACAATCGAAGATTTCTATCTTGAACCGTTGTTAACCTTTAAACAATATGTACACATATGTCTATCCGAGTAATTGCAACCGAACATGTACATTGGTTTCAGTCTCGAACAATTTACTTAATCATTTATTCGTTGATATTGTTTATGGAGGTTGTTAAAGATGTTTGTAATCACTAATATGTTCCATCTCCGTCGTTTAAACCAAAATCATGTTGTTTCCATGTTAATATTTATCTATTAACCTGAATCAGATCTATGTACCAATCGGTATTTTGTAACATTAACATGTTGTTGCGGTTAAACAGGGTGGTCGTTGTTACAGTTAAGATAATTAAGTTCTATTTCATCTATTTTTAATTAAGATCTAAATCATTAATCTATGAGAACATATGTTTGTTGTTTATCAGGTTGTTTTGTTTTGATATTAATAGATCGATATCAATATCTAGTATTATAACACCATCATCGGAGGTAAATAGTTCTTGTTTATGGCAATAGCAGATGAAACATGAATTTGGTATCTGTAGTATTAAGTCATCATCATCGAACAATTTTGTTATTCGGTTGTTTAGTAAAATATTAAAAGATATTACCATTATTACTTTGATTTTATAAATCAGCTCTAACTCGTAGATGGCAATCTGAACGTTAGTATCTATCAACATTATGTGGTTAACTTGTTGTAATATTTCACCGATGTCCATCTTTGATTTCTTCTAATAACCATTAGAACAACTGTTTCTACTTAAATAACTTCATCTGATCCTAATACTCTCCTAGGATTTTATTCCAAGATTCCTACTGCCCTCCTCTACTACATGAAGCTTTTTCCTTCAACATTTGTTTAACTACTACCAGAACCAACAGGTATTTGAACTTTTAAGTTTACTATTATCTGAGTTAATACTATGGCCATGTTGTACCAACATCCATGACATCATTGGTGTTAGTTATGATTTCTTTAAATATCTTGACTTCGGTATTTTCTTATCATCTGTTGAGGTTAGTATTACGTATAAGCTGTTACTCCATCGTTTGTTATCATCCAGTGCTTCATCTGCTTTACCAATGCCAACATCCTGTTCCTTTGGATCTAGGATTAATTATAACAACGTTTGGTACCATATTCGTTTTATCTGATATTTCGGTTGTTAATATCTTTTCTAAGACAATATCGTTACCCATTAATCATGGTCAATGGTGAGATGGTTGGAAATGTAAGTAACAATATCCGATGTATATACCTATATTTACCTTCAAATGGAATAGAGATGGAATATAAAGGTTTCTTTGGTCTGATATATAATAGCTTAAATCATTTGATTTGAGTTTATGAACATGAATCTACAATAACTACCGTCACTAAATTTTGAACTACCGAAGATTGGAATTTATAACAGCTTTACAAAGTTAAGTTTTAGTTCTGTAATCGAAACAACAATTATTTTGATCATCGGAATCCTTAATGTATTACTAGGATTTAAACTATAAAATCTGAAGATAGATAAGTAGACCGTTGGAAGAATGAAACCCGTGGATGTTAACCAACGATGGACGGGTTAATAACAAAAAATTAGTACAAATAGTTATATCCATGAATGTTGTAGAAACCGAATTAAATGAATTAAATCAATACAAAATATGGAAGATATTAAGTTGTTGTATAGGTTTGGTCTAATGAAACATGGAATTAATCACTGGATTTTATCAACGTGATTGGGATGTACCAAACATCAGGTAAACTGTTTTAAGTTTTATTAAAATATTTATTGTATATAACAGGTTAAGGAGTTATCGTATGGCGATGCGTAGAAGTTTTTATGTTGGTCGGGTTGTTCCTCCTTGTTGTTTAGTGACAAGGAGATGTTAAATGTAACCGAATTTAAGTAGTAATAGATGTTGAGTTTGGATGATTTAAGTTAATTGATGACATGGTGTAGTTAAATAACCATCCAATTGAGATGATTATTGTTGGTTAAACCATCAATCATAGACATAAGATGATAATATGTTTGTTCGTTTATGACCATATTTGTTACTACGTTGTTACAACTAACTAATATTCATCTTAATTAATACCACACCAATCAAACGTTTGGTTTTTGTTGAACTAAATATTAAAATATTCCACTTTGAAATCTAATTAATTGATGGTAACAATCGAAGTAATCCCATACATTAATGTAACGTTGTAAATCTTCATATATTCATTGCCAATCCATAACATGCCATGAACATGATTACTAAACTAATCTCCTATCTCCAAGTCTTTATTCTTCATGAACAACATCTGTACCACATGTTCGTTTTAACATGGTTCGGATTTTTGTTTACTTGTTTAACTAAATGATAGGATAAACAGATCTGAGGATGTATGATTTAAAATCTTGGTTTCAATGTTCATTCAACAGATAGATGATGGAACAGGCTGTTGGTAAATCAATTAACAAATCATCGACATTCGAATTTAATTAACCAATGTTAATACACCGTTATATATCTATCGGTTGTGGTAGTATTTACTTCAAATCAATCGTTATACAACACAACACGGTGACAACAACATGTTTGGAACTATTTGTTGGTTTTTTAATTGATTTGTTCCGATCTAAGTTCAGGTTTATGACCGTTAGTTTCGACAGATAATATAGAAATAATAAATTTATCCAATTATCCGGTTGTTATCAAAGCGTTGTTTAAATCAGTTATTAAATTATCAATATCATCTAATCCGATCCGTAGTCTAATTATTGGGTAAGTGGATTCGGTTCCAAATAACCTATGTCTGATGACAAACAACGAAGCTGAAGTTTTGTTGTCATTATAAACACCATCCGTTTTAATAACCGCTAAGTTGCTTAGAAATTTTTTACATTTGTTAATCGAATTTTTATTTAACTTAATGGATATTATGTTATTTTGGAGGTTGTAATTTTGTTGTCAAAGTCAATTATCAGGTGAGCTCCGTGATGCCGGACAGAATACTTGGCATAAATGTTTCATCTTAGACAAATGTCTACAGAGCTTCATGATCGGGTTATAACGGCTATACAATCGGAATATAGAATTGTTTATATTGTTGAGAATGGTTAACAGATCATAATTACCATATGTTAAATTAACGAGATTTTTAAACTTTATAAACATATGTGACAGGGTTTTTGTTGTTGATATTGATGTAAGATCGGTGTTTGATTGTTTTATCAAATAGTTTGTTAAATCACAGATTGATACATCCACACCATGTGTTAATGGCTTGTAAATTAGAGGTGTTGCTCATGAATTATCCATTGATATAATACATTTATCAGACCGTTGTTTAACATATTTACAGATTTTATCGATATCTAATACCTCGAACGTATCCGAACATGGTGATTCTAAATGGATTAACTTGGTGTTTGTTCGTAGTAATGTCTTTAAGCTATACTCGTCTCTGGGATTGAAGTAATCAATGTTTATGTTTAACTTCGATAATACATTACAGAATTCTTTTAAAGGATAATAAACTGAATCAATTATCAACGCATGGTCACCAGGACTAAGCAGACACAAAATTGTCAACGTTGTTGCTGTTAGTCTTGAATTTGTTAATATTGTGCTATCGGAATATTCTAAAGCAGCGATTGTTGTGCTTAAGTTATGAACAGTAGAGGATACCCAATGTTGACTATCGGATGTTACTGATCTGGTAATATCAGATGGTGGTTTGGTTTGAAGTGTTCGGTCCTTTACAAGGTTGTCGTAGATTACATTTAAAGCATTAATTGTATAAGCAAATTCCGATTTCCTCTTCGTTGTAATCATTCTAGTTATATCAATATCTTTTTTAATATCTTCCATTTTAATATTTATATACTCGTTTCTTGTTATTCATCATTAGTGTTCGGATTGACTTTTTATTATTGAAGTTTAAACACTCATTGTTATGGTATTCCATAGAATTAAGACATGTTACTAATGTTTACAATGTTTGGTTGTTTTATTGTTGTCATCATCAGAGTTATCGTTGTCGTTGTTATCGGTGTCATTATTACCATCATCATCGTTGTAGTTATCATCATCAGAGTTATCGTTGTCGTTGTTATCGGTGTCATTATTACCATCATCATCGTTGTAGTCATCATCGTTGTCATCGGCATAGTTATCGGTATCCTCATCTCCTTCCATATTGCCTTCACTTTCTTCATCATCTTCTCTCCTATCTCCATCACTCCTATCTGTGTTGTTAGCTGTACCATTCTTATTATCTTTCTTATAAACGGTTAATAATATTAACAATAAAATTGTAAGATAAAACATTAATCATCTTTGATCTGTTAACGAAGAAAGGAACATTGAAATCAAGCTTAACAACCAATCCTGTGTACTTTTTAACATTGACATTATGTAATTGTTTATCGTGGATAGAATTAACATTTGTTATCGGAATGTTTAGATGTGGTATCTATTTATTAGTTTATCGTATTAGTTAATTGGTTGCCACAACGTTCGATCGTATACTTGTTGTTAT
This sequence comes from Candidatus Hodgkinia cicadicola, assembly GCF_002774925.1. Taxonomy (NCBI): domain Bacteria; kingdom Pseudomonadati; phylum Pseudomonadota; class Alphaproteobacteria; order Hyphomicrobiales; genus Candidatus Hodgkinia; species Candidatus Hodgkinia cicadicola. Next base: position 559 of record NZ_CM008785.1, on the reverse strand, counting down.
TAACAGTTTTATCTAAACCGATAGAATTATGGACAGTTGGTTTCATTGATCGTTTGTGGTTCATGTTTAGTTAACGGGATAATGTTATTTCCATGCTTATATGTTTTCTCGGTGGATATAACAGATTTGTGATTATCGTTCGTAATATTAGTATATAACGGTGTAGAGACCATAATTGTTGTGTTTGAATCAGACATATCGTGTTGTTGTAATTGTGTTAACTCAGATAAATATCAACGTTCACTTCAGACTTCGGGATCATGGGTGCTTGGCTCAGTAACGGTCGGATGTGTACCTGTTTTGTTTGTTTGGCGGTTGGCATATGTGTTTGGTTCAGATATTATACTGTTAACAGCTGCTATTCCGATGTCTGTACATAATAGGAATAAACGGTTACCTGGTTTCAATGTTTTGATGGTCAAGGATCCTGATGGTTTCTTCTTAATTATGATTGAACTACTAGTGGTAATCATTTTGAGGAACGATGTGAACAAATCATTCGGTACTACCATTGAATAAAACTCTAACTTGTTAGCTCATGTTGGGTTACATATATAAT
>NZ_CM008784.1:0-20858 GCF_002774925.1 Candidatus Hodgkinia cicadicola | reverse complement strand
AAGATATCTTCATGATCGAACATGAAACTTTTGGTTACAGAATGTTATTAACTTCAAGCAATTATGTTGTTAACGGAACTCTTGGTAATACCCTAACAACGTTGTGGTTAATTCTACCCGATTCCAAGACCATAATCGTTTATCTCATAACAAATATCATTATCATTCCGAACCATATATCTCACATCCTGTTCTTTCCAACGTCCGGATCACTTGAATAAACCCACATAAATTAATGACTACCATACACTCTCCAACCTTCAACGAACACGGATGTTTTATCAATTTACTACTCAAATATTACATCAAACACTTAGTATACTATTTCTGTCTAGCTTTAAACTTAGGAAATCTCTTATTAACTACAAACATCTTACCTTGTCTTTTTATTAACAGATTACAATTATTCCTTTTTATAAGTGATCTTAGGGATGTTTTTAATTTCATTTGATTAAACTTATGTTAACAATAATAAATATCTCCATAGTACCAATCAACAACATAAACAACTAAACCATCAATTGAACTAATAAACATAATATGATCAAACACCATATCACATGGTTAATTACCTTGAAAAAACATACTGTGATAAATATAAACTTAAATCAATAAACATCTAACAAACCTGACTTAATTTAAGAAAACAACATCCATAATATTATTAATGATAAGCCACCTATTTGTTTAACACGGATAACATTAACATCTTTCAATAAAGTTAAAACATATACCAAACATTTCTTTTTTAATCAATTATACACCAAATAAAACATTATTACCAAATAATGGAACATACCCAACCTTTAATTGGTACATCAAAGATGAAATCGAACAATAATTAATAAACCAAACATATAAATTATTAATTAATATAACATTTATAAAGCCGATATAACAAAACCAACGACAACGGACATAACATGTCATAATATATATACATTTTATTAAATTCATCTAAATCCTCTATAAACATAAAGTATGAATCGTTTAAATTTAAGTTATAACCAAATATAAAATCATATAACATAGATGTTGTTGTTTTGTTGTTCAATTTGTTATATACACAAATGGTCTAATCACCTTAATAAATCAAACGTACAATAAAATCAATACACCATTAACATAATATAAAACCAACATTAACTTCAACATATTATATAACTAATCGATAATAAACATTAAAAATCTTCAGATATTAACACATGTTATTAACAAACCGCCATATAACCCATGGGTGTTAGCCATGAATTAATCTATATACAAATATAAAATATCAATTAATACCAATAAAACAATCAATTCAACGGAATTCCATTTCTTCCTAATACCTACAAGTTATAAATATTTCAACTTAATAACAAATTTATATCAACCAGATTTTGTTTCAACTAACTCATAAATATACTTACTTATTGATTAAATAATAACCAAAACTTAAAACAACAACCGCCATATGTTTAATTGAAACCATACAACATAAACAACAAATATAATCCATATTTGGGCAGAAACTTAACTTTAAGAAGTACATAATCTATCGAAAAAATCATTGGACCAACGTTTGATTACATCGAAGTAATTCTATAAATATATATATATATACACATATAATATACAAATACAACACCAAAACATTTACAACGAAATATATTCATTACATCTAAATTATTTCTTCATACCGAACCAACAGGTTAAGTATAACGATACCATAATTTCATAGGATAATGAATCATTATTTCCAATAATCCCAAACATGTTACAAAATATCCAAAGACATTAGAAATTCATGAAACATATATAATTACCCACAACATTTAATAAAGATACTAACAAACGGAATATATTTAAATGTCAAACAAATAAATTAATCGAACCGAACGTTGTAAGTATTCCAAAAATATATGATCCTTATTACATGTTTTTTTAAAAACATCAATTAAATTAATTAAAAAACAACCAACCACATGTTTGTTCCGATACTCAGATACACCATTAAATACCTACTTCAAAATAACATTAAGAAACCATATCATAACAAATTATTAACTCATATTTACTAATTAACCTCCGATTGTTGTATAACAGAGATGTAAATGTTGTTTACCATTAGATAAAATATTATCAATATAAGTTAAGATTTAAGAACCAAATACCATGAATTAAAGATATAAAATTTTGTAATAAAACATAAACATATCTATTTTAAGTTAAAACAACAAACACTGACATGTGTTAAAACACTAAACAAAATGTTAAATAAATTAATTAAACATGTAGTTATATATTTGATGGTAATTATTTATTACATATAAAGTAATAAGCATAATTAATGAGTTATTTAACATGGATTCTGATGTATTAAATGAACCATGAGAAGCCTCACTCAGAATTGAACTGAAATTAAAGAATTTGCAATCCTATGTAATAACCGTTATACTACAAGGCCAAACAAACACTTATGGATTACTATATGTGTTTGGTAATTCCAAACTTTAACAAACCGTTAACATTTATAACTCCAAAATTATTAATCGAAATACAAGTACAAATTATAAACCTTTGTTTAAACCCGATAACACTCTTGTTTTTTATATTAACATCTGAATTAATCAAACAATAGAAATATTAATCAACATCCGATGTAACAACCTGATTGTGAATTACTATAACAATTACTATATATATAGTTAATACAAATGATGTAACTTAAACTTTATTACTCATTTTAATCGGTTGTTATGTTTAAACTTGTACTACTAACAACTATTAGTTTCTTGATTATCCATGTATTCCATTAACAATGATTTAATTAATGAATTCTTTGACCGTTGTAATACCACTATACAATAACTAATCAATAACCTTACATTTTAACTTGAATTAATTGTTATCATGTATATTCATTACCGAAATGTATAAATAAATTGTAGTTAATCATGCATATGTTACTATGTTCGGTCATGATAAAAATTACAAGAAGTCAAACAACAACAGCCACACAACATGTATGGGTTGTAACAATCAATTTATCAAGATAAATAAATCATCAAACAATTGAGATGGATTTAATCCGAACTTATTAACATAAACATGTACAAATCGTTGTGAATTATCTTAATAGGAATAAAATGGACTTAACATATATTTATCACAACGATAAGGTCGGAATTTTTTTGTATATATATATAATAACTTAATCCCATAATTTGTACATAATTCATTTATAATTTCATTTCATTTATTACCTCGAACGTTGTTACCAAGCATTAAATATAAATGTTTTAGATCTAAATCATGTACCATTTCTTCTTAACTAAAATTTCAGTAACAAATATACATCCAAATCATCAAAACACAACAACAACCTGACAACGTTGTAATTAAATAATCCAACGTCTGTTCACAAATATCATCGGCTTATTAATTTGTTACCCTAACAATTACTTGCTTCAAACGAATTATACCTAAACCACCCCATGGTTGTTAGAACCAACATAACAAGGAACTGAATATAATATTACCCTGGATTTTGTCTTTAATTCCATATTAATTTACCAAACACGTAAACTTTTGTTAACATCCAAGTAATTCCCATCATTGTATGGTACAACATGTTAGTTATTTATCAACTAAAACATTTGTGTTCCGATTTAATCCTACGAACAGATATTACAACATCACGGTAATAAAAGAAACAGGAATCACTGAAGTATTAATTGCTTATAGCTGATATTACCTTCTGTTAAATTGTATTAACCCGAACCAACCAAAATAAATGAAACCCAAACAAACGAACAATACTGATAAACCAAAGTTGTATTGTGGCCATCATGTTGTTAGTATATAACTCATTGAATTACATCAAAAAATTACTTGTTAATACTAAACATGTATGCGGTGTTAACATCGATGTGTTTCAGACCAAATATTATATTCATACCCTATACATTCATATTTACTTAAACAACAAAACACTTACTTCATCTGAGATATTTTTTTTGAACTAATGTAAGTCAACTTTAAAACCCACTACTAAAGTACCAACGTTGGAACGGAACATAGGAATAAATTAAACTCTTATCATCTATAATAAACAGCTATAACAAAACCCATATTACATAAGCTGCTAACAAATACAATACCTCAAATTAAACACCCGGTTGTTACAATTAGAAATAAAAACAAATGTATACAACTTACTTCAAACCCATGATTAAACATCCAAACAATTAATTATTTTGTTGTGCTTAGTTTATTTCGATAACAACCAGTTCACAACGTGTTCGGTATAAAAGAATTCAATTTAAACTTCAGACAACAACGTTATAATTGTTGTACACTACACAATGGAAATGGGATGTAATTTAGTTAGTAAATGTTACAGAAAAACTTTCAATATATACACATCAATGTCATACATTTATATATATATATATACTCCTGCTTGGTAAATAAACAACCTCCACAACGTTGGAACAGTTATACTACCTATTTAAGTAAAAATCGATGAATAATTTAAGTCAATTGTATAATTTCAACAAAATCCAAGATGTAAACCGAGTTAATTATTAACTTACCATGTTGTTGTCTTCACCGAAAGATTAAACTATTAAAAATTTAACAACATCCGTCAACTTAAATATTCAAACATAAATAACCCATATCTTGTCCAATATATTAGATTATTATTCAACTCCAAGGCAACAAAACGTTGTTACTTCTGACATTGAATTAAGCTAATAAATTAACACTAGTAAATTATAGATGATAGTATCAATTTAAATTAAATAATCCATGATAAGATGACATGCAACGTTGCGGTTCTCATCGCTGACGTGTTGTTTCAATAGATGTTAACAACCAAGTCACTTACAACCATTATCTGTTTACACCATTATTTAATCGATAACGTCTACATTTAAGATGGTAAACTCAATTTGAATTAATAAAATATATTGGAGATAATAACATACAACAATGTGAATTTTTTATTCTCCTCGTTCATGTTCTTGAACGTTGATGGGAATAGTATAGTACAATAATTGAATTAATTAATGGAACCATTCATAACTATCACCATGAAGATAATCATGATATTAACAGGTTCAACCGATAGAAAATACCATATGTTTATTACTTCATTTAATAACTCGATATAAAGATAATCGAACGTTGCGGCAACACTCTACTTCTTCAGAAGTAACATGGTGGATATTATACATGTTTCAATATCTGGATAATATTAATCAGATATAGATACTAATCCCATGATCATCCTCCATGCTATCAATTGTATAAACGTTGTCAATAAATGTAGACTTATCTGGTTTAAAGATTATAATTCTGTTATGAATAACTATTCAATACTATTAGAACCGATCTTGGAACCTTTGGTTAACAAAACATCAGTAGAACACTTGTTGTTCGTTTCAGTTAACGTTATTAAATTCAAATAAAACTAATTAAATAAACATTTGAAACCAACGTCCATGCATGGAACTTTTATATTTGATGAAACCAAACACATGTTATAATTAGATATAATTATTTGGTTACTAATAACTAAAATACATCTATCTACATCGAAATATTCAATTAACATAACAACAATATTAATACCTACGATAAATCGTTTAAGATTAATGTGTATTTATGTCCATCAGAATGATACAACACAACGTTGTTAACATATTTAATGGTCTTAAATAAAATTGATATAAAACATCATAATGGCAATCGATGTATCCATAACAACAAAATTAGAGGTAATCCATATAATTTGATTAGATCATTGGGATGTTGTTGTTAATCAGATATAATAATTCCGAAACAGAGATTAAAAATCTTTCATAAATTACCTTGATTATTTACCCATCAACTCGTTGTAACTTATCACAACGTTGTAATCAAAAAACATCTATTAAACTCAACAGTTATAATTAACATCTTGAAATAAATACAATTAAATGTTACTTACTTTAGTCGTAGCTTCAGTGATCACAAACAATAATAAATTTACACTCTATCATAAAATTAATTTACATTACCATCCCATAGAGATTTCAAAACATCAGACCAATCAATAACTGTATTAATAAGCCGTTATCAAAAACCCACACACACACACATACAACATGTGAACAATACATTAATGTGTATACCTATATGTTTTAATTGAAATTCCAACAACAAGTTGACGAATTGGAATGAAGAAAATAAATTGAGTATCAATCAACATGAAAGATGATAAAAAATGTATTCTATTTATTGAAATAATCTGTTGATAACTGGATGTTGTTAGTTAAATCGGATGCATATATCGACCAATCATGTATTAGATTTTATTGAATGTGATTATAAATAGTAGATATTATATGACTCAATAATATATATAAATGTTGTTATGTTTGAATTAAAACTAATAGGTTGTTGTGTTGGCTTCATGTAAAGGTTCTGAAGGTTGTTAGGTTTTTAGTAACTCATAAGGTCGGATACCACATTTTGATGTTATGTCAGATGATGTCATATCAGTTTTTATTCAATCGATAAGTATTATGTTTTCAATCAATGTTGTTTAATTGAAATGACGATAAACCATGACGTTAAAATTTAAACATATCCATCACATCCAAATCATGTCTTGCGGAGACCTTTGTCTAATAGACAGTGATAGACATTTGATACCAACTTATAGGTTGGATTAACCAACAATATGTACAGATTTATTGTTAACAATCATGGATTATTATTCATGAAGATTTAATAACCACAATCGAACATATCGTTGATAAATATGTTTATAAATCCATGAACCTACAAGTAATTCATTATGTGTTTTTAATAGAACCGAATACAACAAAATTGTCACTAAACAAGTTAAGATCCTTTGGTAATCGTTTTGATCGATTAATAAGTTATATTAAACCATAAACTAATATTAATTTTCATTGGAAAAGAATAAACTTACATGATGGATCTGAAGGATATTCGTTGCATTTGACACCTTTACCATGTTGGTTATCGATAGTCATACGTTGTAAATTCATTATAGTTTATAACCCATTAAAACCTAAACATGTAATGAATACATCAGATCTAATATCTATATATTCATGTAGAAATCGGTAACATTAACAGATAACAATTGTCATGTTACTAAACAACCAAACACCAATGAATCATTTAACAACGGTCAGAATGTTGAATTAATTTATCATATTCATGTTAATGATGTAAAACAGAGGTATGGATTTTGTATATAAGTTATTAAATTTCTATATGTTAACATCATACCAAAGATGTAACCATCAATATATCAGAGTATAAATGGGTTGTTAGATCGGTATTACTTATGTTAAAATCATGAGTATGGTACCATAAGTTTAGAAACTTCTAATATCTATATCGATGATCAAAGGATCACGTTTAATAGACAACAAGAATATGATACTATTATCTTAAACTGGCTGTCGGTTGACAGCTACAAAAGAAAGAACTCGTTATTCTCATCTTATCTAATCAAGATAAACGATAAACTTATAACAACAACAAAATGGTAGATAAATCTAAGCCAATTAATGGTTTATGACCAATGGTTGTATACGAGTACGATTTAATAAAAGTTTTAAATGATTAGGTACTGTAATGGAGATGTATTGAACAAAGAAATAAACATGTTAGTTGTTGTAACCAATATGTTATTACCGCTTCGTGATCACTCCAAACATCAAAGATCTTGGCAAACCAGTAACAACATCCTTACAATTTTGTTTCAGTTAATCCAAAGATGTGGACACTGGATCGAATAGCTAACATGTGGTTACCAGATTCAATGATAGTCATTAAAAAATGTATTAATATTAACATCATCAACCGTTAACATTTTGTTTTTTTTGTTGTTCACTAGAAACGTTCCAACATGTTAATTTATACATGGATTGTTTAATTTCCGATATAACATTTGGTAGGTTTATAACTTTCAGTTTACCATCCATTCTTTCAGGATTACACATCCGAGACTACATCGTTTGATTAAATATTTATAAGCTATTAATCACTCATGTTCTTGTTCTAAAACCGGTGTTAACCTCTAGGTTGTCATCGATGTTCACTTTATGTTTTTTTTTAGATAATCTGATCCATTAATCATTAGATACATTCATCGTCGAATTGAAGTAACTCAAACCTACCTGTTATCTCTTAATCTCGACATAACATACCTTTCATTGGAAAACATTTCAACAACCAACATCCAAATTATCAATCAACTTGAATCAGTTATAACTTATGTACTACTATTTCCTCGTTGTATTAATCTTCACCATCGTTTGTTTCATCACCACATATCCTTCTCCTTCGTCGTCACCAGTTTATCTCACCATTGTTTTATAATATTTCCGTTCATCTTCTCATTCAAACATTATTAGAAAATCTTTAATAGAACAACACTGTAAAGGGTTGAACCGTCTATAACCTTTCAAACGAATACACCATATTTAATATCGGATTCGAGATAATTGTTATCATGTTGTTTTAAATCCATTTATCACCTTTCTCATCCTACGGTTTTTTGTTCTTCTTATCTTACAAAATAGTGGCTTCAACTTATACTTCAGTGATAACCAAAACATTACCAAATCTATAAACCGAACCTATAAATATACTATCAAGTCCAACGTTGTTACCTTGATCACTCACATGTTTACAACGTTGTTAATACATGGTAAATTTCTTATAATAAAACAGGTATGCGGATTTAATGTAATCATTGGATTTTGTTATGATCTGAATTTACCATCTGTATGTGTATATATTCGATTAATTTCATAAACCAACTCATCATGTACTTATAATCCTGGTATTAACATCGGACGTTGGCAACATCCATGAAGATTAACAACATTTATATATATATATAAAATAATGTATTACATAAGGTACGTTTAAATAACATGTACATTAGTGACAGGATTTTGATCCTTTAGTGAATAATTTAAACCTTCGATACCAAACGTTCTGGTTATAAGATTAACATGTTAAATTAACTAATAAACCGAATACAGATTTAATCGCTAACATCACATATGGCATATGTGGTTTTTTTTATCTACTAAACATATCATAACATCAAACCTATCAAAGATGTTTAATTATATTAACTTTAATATCTCATTTCAACTCCAACCGTATAAACCATTAAAACATTATATCTTGATTTTAAAACCAAACACCATCAAGGTTCCAACATTATACCTCTTCTTACTTAATACCGTTGGTAACCGAATTTTGTTTATTGTAGATGGGATTACATTTTTGTTTTAAACCATAATTTAACTCCAACAACAGATGTACATTATTTTTTTGTTTATACATGTATACCCATCACATTTTGTTGTAAACATATTAATATACCACATGATTCAGAGATGTTATACACCCTCGTTGACCTTATAATACATCGGAATAAACTTTAAAGATGACTCCATATTAACAGGATGTTGTTAAACACTTTGTAACATCATTTTAAATACCATTATAACATAAGAAGATTATATCTGAGTTCGAATTTTGTTCCTTCGGAATATCCCGTATACATCCAATATCTGTTTGTTTATAACACCAAACCAATCATCAATGAATTAACATTTTATTAACATTTAACCTCAATATCTGACATGAATTATCAATTTGTCGTTTAATGAACCATCATAAGAATCAGTATAACTATACGTACAATTTTATCCACCAACCTGTTGTATCAACAACAACACGTGAACATTGGAACGTTTGGTAGTTTCTATGTACTAGACGAACAACGATTTGAAACGAAAACAGAAAAAACAACACTACTAGTTGGAATAAACAACAATGAAATAAATTGATAAATTCAACAACAAACACACAAACAAAACCACTATACAAGACATATAAATATCTGCCGTTTATTCAAAATATACATTGACATATGTCGGAATGTTAAATCAACGGAAAACCAATAATAACTTGATAAGGTTATATATATATAGAAAAACAACATGGGTTACACAAAAGGCAGGTTGTAGGTTATGTATTTTTGTTGTTAAATTTTAAAGATTAACATATAATTGTATTAAATTACTTAAAATTACATATTTATTAACATGTTTAATTACATGATGTATCGTACTAATATTTTTTTTATCAACAAAATAGTTATAGGTAAATAAACTTAAATTACCATTGAATATGATGTGTTAGATGGAATTAAACTTACCAAATTAAACCGATTTAACATTGGTTTATCGGAGATAGTTATAACTATTGACAAGTCGATGAATGGTTAATGTCTGAAATTATACGTTATACAAACTGTGAATAATGGGAAGTAACAACTTATACAGCATGTAAATATGGTTGATTTGGAAGTCGGATTTTGTTATGATCGATAGTGTTGTTAATTATTACATGTAATTGATATTATATATTTGATATTGATGGTATAACCATGTTAAAAACAGATTACTTCGTTGTAAGATATAACATATTTGTATTAATTAGCCATTAATGAAAACAGGAACTTAACATGAACCTCTGTTTACCGCTAATATCATGATCATAAGGTTTGTACCAATAAAATATATTTAGACCGATGGTGTAATTTAAATGAACCAGATGATGGATGTTGGTTCCAGTTTATCATTAGAATATGTTACATTAAGTAATCGATAAGATATGAGATATTTAGTAGTTCCATTGACCATGTTAGTGACGGATATACTTATATTTTGTAATAAATACATGGAACATATTGTAACCAACATAGATTATTCACTTAATACTTCGATGTGAATAACAAACAAATCGATGCCAACCATGAAGACCAAAAACATAGAGGAAACCATATGATATGTTAATACAAATATATCTTCATGTGATAAGGTAATATGATACCTTTAGGTAAATCTACTGATAATGCAGCTTATGAAGAAATAATCAATGTATTATGATTAGATGTTAAGCTTCGGATAAAACCCATGAAACCATATGTTCAGGTTTGTTTAATGAGATTACAACACGTTCGAGTACAGTATTTGTTTGGTATATTAACAGATAAATTTAACATAAAATAAGATGATAATAGATTAACTGATTTAAACAATGGATTAATTAACATATACAACAAGATCCATGAAGTAATCGATTAATTTAAACGTGCAGATCTTATATGAATAGAATATCTGATTTGTTGATTCATGAGTAAAGATGACTACATGTTTGGTTTAATAACATATTAATTAGTATGGATGTTGGTATATCGAGATGGTTTGGTATAGATATAACAACAAAAACACCTGTGTTGGTGATATAATAAATGTATACAATAAGTTAGATTGGGATATATATATATGTGTGTTGTAAATTATGATAAACGGATCAAATACTTGGTAAACATTTATATGTGTTTTACAGATGATCCCAAGAATATCCGATGTTGATGTTAATTTACGGATATGTTACATATAGCATAGAATCTGGATGTCAACGATTCTTGTGAATTAAACTTGTCTGTTTGTTTTGTTTACTATTACCATCCTGTTGTAACAACAAATCTAATAACTGATGGGACTTCTTTGAAGTCGTTTCAATTGCTTAACAGAATCAATAAAATATTCAATGCCATTAGTCACCATATTTCATACATCAAACATCATGTCCGTAAAGTTAATGTTTACCCCCACTATTCTCAACATCCTCTAATATTAAATCAGAACTCATACCAACGTTTATAAGTGATGTTAAAACAGGAGTAATTGGAATATTCATAAACAACGTTCGAATCTTATTTGTTGGTCTGTGTTCGGAAGTACACTGTTCTAATTTTTCTTTCTGATATCCAAAACAAGAACCGTACTACCACCAACGATAATACCCTCATGAATTGTTGATCTGGTAACAACCAATACATTCCTCCCCTCTCCTCCTTCTTCTTTAATCTCTATTCAGCTGATCAACTTACCTTTATCATGACTATTCCATCTGTTAATCTCACCAATAGTCCATGTAATTATCTGTTCTCATACCCTCCTTCAACACCATCTCATTGTTGGTTTATCCTTATTATTTCATCTCTTAAGATAATCCGTCCTCTATCTGACCAATTAACAACGATGTTAGAAGTCTTTATCCAATCCTTTCTTCCTGTTTTATCTGATTAACTTGATGGTAAATATTTCTAATTTTGTTTAAAGTCTATCAAGTGATTATTTGAATACAACTAAACATACACCGTATCATCTAACATTCAGTTACTTCAATCATCAAGATCCGATGATTCAAACATCAACAACCTCTTGGTTGTTCTTTATTATTTGTTTAATAACAACGTTGTTAATACTTAACCTCCAATATCGTCAGTAACACTTACAAGGTTGTTATCGTTCCTGATATAATTTCTAATACAGATAGAACTGGTTTCATACTTGTAATCCTCTTCATTACAAACCACAACATATGGATGTTTGAAGCCAAGAAGTTACATCTTCCTTTGGTTGGAATAAAATCATCTTGAAATATATATCTTCTATCAAATCTCAATTCCATCAACCAATTCTAATCCAAATCACAGGATGTTGTTACCTCCATAATAACTAATTCCACCGTTGTTCTACCTTCTGTAACACCACACCAATGTTTAATCCCACCGTCTATTACCATTTAAAGTAATACATTTCTAACCTGAATAATCTTACCTAATCCTAATCCCCTCCTTCACTAAAATTTTGTTGTTAATCCCTCCATCTTACCTAGATAATGAGAACCACTCCCTCCTAACATCTATTGGATTAATACCTAAATTAACAACCTCCGATCCTTTATTTACCCACATCATTTGTACCAAACGTTATGACTGGCAGTGTTCAATCTCCAACGATCCTATTAATTTTAATCCACAACTACTTCCAACATTTATTAACCTCAATACCATCCCAATACACCATTGACATTGGGTTCTCATAACGTTCGTTATCCCATAGTTGTTTCCGAACCTATAAGTAACCTGTTCTTTTTAACACTAACAACGTTCAAACATTCGAACATTGAGATAAATCTTAACAACGTTGGTACCATGTTTATATCTTCCAATATTCCACCTCTAACATCATTGATATGATCTGTAAATGAATATACCTATCAACATTAGATCGGCCATCTATAAGATCAATCATTTAAATATCACTTCTTCAACCATAATACATTGAACACCAAAATCTAAACAATACTCCTACATCGAATAACAACAGTGGGTTCTACTTGTTTCGATCATGAAGTCAGTTTTTTTGTTGTTTAACCGTTGTTATTAAAGAACAAGTTTGTTACTTCTGATGAGATTTCAATTGGTAGATATCTTAATATATCATAGACATGTCCATTAACAATTAACCTCAATGTGTCATTACCACTCAATCCTCGACATTTACAATAATCCAACTGCATCTTTGTTATATAGCTGCTAACAGATTCGTATTCTACTCTCGATGAGAAACAATTAACCTCAATCGTTGGCAACGAACATACCATACATTGTTTTGACCATAACAATGAATTACACTTCACAACACTCTTACAATTCTCCTGTCCGATGTTTACATTAATTCTAAATATATTAGTTGATAAACCATAAGCCACAGACTTGGATAGAACGGTGCTATTGGTATTACTACTAACGTGATATATTTTTGTTCCAGTATCAACACATTGATTGGAATTACTAATACTCAGAGAATAAAATTCGGTATTAGAACCTTTGGCTATCAGAACGGAGGATGGATACTTCCAAGTTATAACGGCACCAATCTCAATTTGAATTCAGATTATCTTTGAGTACCTTTCACTACATAATGCTCTTTTCGTAACAAAGTTCAATACACCTTTCTTTCCACCCAATCAGTTCTGGAATGTTGAATATCTTAGACATGAAGAATTTCTAACTGTTATTTCTACTACCGCAGCATGTAAAACATTTCCGCTTACAACACCGGAATTACATCCTTCAAAGTAACTGGCACAACTTTGATCTTCTAAGATAATAAATGTTCTTTCAAATTGACCACTACTTTTTCTATTAATCTTAAAATATGTTGACAATACCACAGGATTTCTAATATTTTTAGGTATTACTACAAACGTACCATCTGTAAAAACCATGCTGTTCAATGTAGAAAAATAATTATCATTAGAAGATACTACCTTACCAAAGTAACGTCTGATATAAACCGGACTTAACAATGTTGCCATTGATAAACTCATAAATTGTACACCAAGTTTTTTTAGTTCTTTTGTTAAGCTTAGATAAATGGAATTTGAATTATAAACAACATCAATATCCGAAACATGTTTGTTTGTTGTTTCCATGTAATTAACATCCATATTTATCAACTCTTTATTGAATCTCTTATAATTTAATCCAATTTTACTTCAAACCGGACAACACATAAACAATCAACAATAAAATGCATTTATCCTCCAATCTAACATCCATTTTGGTTCTCTCCTCAACATCGATATGTTCTCAATATATATCCTATCCATCAAGGATAAATAGAGACTAATCGGAGATTAGTTAATCATTTCGTTAGATAAAACGAACATGTTATAAATCTACAACAAAATATCATCACCTCGTTGTTATCTCGTTGGAAACGGTCAGTGTTGTAAGTTCGAAGTAATTATCATGTTACCACATAGTAATCGTCACTTACTAAGAAAACCAACACCCATGTTGTCAACCACAACAAACATACCAAAAACATATATGCATTTTATCAGGTCACTATGTTTTATGTTAAAATTATCTACCATCAATATCCTATACACTTGATTAAATTATTACAGTATAATCATTTGGATAAATTATTTTTTTAGTAATCTAATGACTTTATTTTGTTGGTTCAAAACATCAACGTTCGAACATACAATTGTGATCCGTTATCAACAAGATTGACTAAACTCTACTAAAATTAAATTTAGTTGTTATAGATACAATTTTATCAACAAATACCGATTGAATTAAGTACCCCGATCGGATCTTGTTTGTTGTTACCATTATTTTTTTTCTCCATATCTTTCTAGACTTCAACATCGTAGGTACATACGTGTTGTTTCGATTATCTCAGATCTTAATCTCATTCAGATGGTATTAACAATATCCGTTGTTTAACTCACATATAACATCAACGGTCAACCGACTATAAACAGATCACAAACGTTGTTAACATCTGTGTTGGACTTGTTGAAATATATCTCAAACGTTAGAACCACCAACGACCAACGAAACGATATGTTGTAGTAGGTTTTGTTCAGTCATATAAAACATGATGTATTATACCACCAATGTTCGGTTACATTTACTCGTTGCATAACGAACCAAACGTTGTGATAACCTATACATGTTGTTGTTATGTAATGAAATGTTATAAATGTTTGGTAATAATTAGTTTTAACGTTGATAAACCAGAAGTACCGTCATCACAGTTTGTTTTGATTAATAAAATTGATAATCGATACTAACTGTCAAGTTAAAACTTTCAATGGAAACATCTACTTGTTAACGATAAACACTTAACAACCGATTACATTTGTTATTGATTTGTAGACTACCATTGTGTTTATATAGTACTTAATTAGATGAATTCTGTATATCATTGAGCTATACGATGCCATTGAACCAAACGTTTGAAGTTATATCTTAAACAAATTGTTAACTTCGGAGTTAATATTACCCGATAACAACAACTCGATGTTTCAACATGAACAGATTTAAAATGTATTACTAAAATTGAATATAAAAGAAGTCAACAAACACATGAAATCAAGTGAATATTGAAATCTGATATAACAATTGATTTATGGATACTATATATATAACCGAAATACTTAGATCATCTCTTTCCAACGTTGGAAGTAGTACATTAATAACATCCTTCGATTAAAACACATCAAAACGTTGTCAAACATTTAGGTTATTCAAATTAATATCATCATCTTTGGATAAAAATTGAATACTGTTAACTCGATGTAGTAAACGGATTATGTGTTTATTCATCCATCAAATTGATAATGGAAGAAGACTTGTAATCAAATTAAACTCAAGAATTTAATCTTTTAATATATATATAGTAAAGTTGTTATCGATATGAAATTTTCAATCTATTATCTGATCGATTTTGTTGCAACGTCCATGGTATTATTGATAATAAATGTTTTAGAAGAGACATTACCTTTCAGGTCCACGATAAATACCAAATGTAACTAATAACATATGTTTAAATCAAATGCATATTCATTTACCAACATAAATTATACTCAAGATCTTATAATTTGTTTGGATATATCTCGATATTACTAAATCTATTCAGATTCAATACTACTAAACGTTAGATCGGAATCTTTAACCACTACACCGAAGGTACTTTTTAAATACATATTTAATAATAAAACTTGAAATTTATTACACTTATCTCTATTATCATGTTGGTTTTAACTAAACAAAAAGGATAGATCAAGATCTTTCTAAGTAGAACTCTTATTGTTTGGTAGTAATAAGAACAATTGGGATCAATTTATTAAATCCTACAACAATTATATCGATACTCATTTATAATTCCGCTTTCCTCTTAAACATACACCCATATCTTCAACATCTATTCCAATACTAATTGTTTTACAGTGATAAACATGAATAAGATTTATATCAAGGAAACGATGAACAGAAAAGTATCAAACACAGATGTTTCTTGATTAAATTTAATTTGTTGATCTCAATAGAAACATAGTATATTGGAGTATAAATATTATCTTTTTTTTGTTTAAATGAATTAAAAACTTATATAACGTTTAAATATACCATAACATCGGAAACCTATACCTCTATATCCTAATGAATAAAACCACCATTCATGTCTATAAACATCATCTCGTTGTTCCAACCAAACATACACCGGCCTACATTTTTGTACTCCTACCTATAAGATTTCTATTACTTTTATTTTGTTTAGATCTAATAACATGTTTAATCGTACACATTATTACGTTGTATAAATTCATTTCCAGTGTTGTTAACAAATCCTTATCTAAGTACCTACACATCCCTTGTTTCCAACCATTCCTCTCTCCTTAAGAAAAGAGATAATAAATAATAGATATCTTTCCTACCTTGAGGTAGGTTTATTTAGTTGAGATGGTAATGTTAAGTCACTATCAGGGTATATAAATCTAAAGAACAGACCATACATAACGTTGATAAACATCACCTTTTAAATTTAAACCATATTATAACTACAATTGATCAGAATATGTTTACATGTTTCGATAATGTTTGGCTTAATAAATATCACTCATCTTAATCATAATAGAACTAATATCAGTTACATTAATAGGTTATTCTTTACCGATATTTCTTATTAAAAATATTATTTATTCCCAAACACTTAGACGGTCAACTAACATCTATGCCACAACTTTGTTTCATCTTAACATTATATATATAAAACATATCTTATTAAATATCATTTATCTTTCTTACTTGTTAAACCTATTTCTAATAACGTTGTTATTAATCCACAGTCTTCTTGTAACCATAACAACTTACCCATTGGTATTACCACTTTGTTGTTCTAACTTAACCAAGTTGTGATATACCATCAGCATTTAATGGATTACCGAACTTAACTTCAATTGATTTTATCTGTATAAACTTATTTGTAAGTAACAATAAACTTGATTAAATACTTACACTTAAATCTCAAACAAAATGATTAAGTATAACAACTTAATTTAAAGTAATAACTCTGATCGTTAAGCCAACATGGTTCAAATTCCATGAAACCTTTACATACTACAACCTTTAACCTTTAAAAACCATGACATCTCTTTAGTAGTTACAACATTTATGTTATATTTTTTTATATATAAACATGTTTGGTTGTTTTTAGTGGTGTATCACTTGTTTTTAATCTCCGTTGTTTCAATTAATCCTATCTTGTTCAAACGAACCCATATATATAACGAGTACATTCGGTCAACATCTGTTTCTTAATCGATTTGTTTAAACGTTTATCACAACCATCGGTTGTTAACTCGTTTACTATGGAATCACCTCATATATTTACTAGTCAACAACATATCAAACGTTTAGTGTATAATACCTAAACATACCAACCATTCCTTGTCAAGGTTATATAAATCATATTGAAATCATAAACAATTACATCATCTTCTTGTTGTTTTCCGAACAAATAATACCTATTAATACAAACATACAGTACACCAATACCTACTAAAACAATATGTAACCACATAGACTTGTTTTAATAATTTAATTATCTCATATGATAAACTACCTATGATAAATGATAATAAATACGGAACCACAATTACAATCACTACCTATTGGATTTATGTTTTAAAAACAAAATGTTATCAAGAAATCCATGAACATCTATCGGTTGTTGGTTTATTCCGATGTCTAATTTGAATAAGTTTATTAACCAGAAATGATATTAATTAACAGAAACATCATATTAAATTGGGTATCACTACGTTGTTAACGATTAAATGAACCATGGGTGTTGTTAGATTTTAAAATATATATATATATATATATAATCGTTGGTAAAATGGTTAATGAATTAAACTCTTGGAAAGAGTTATTAAATCAAATGAACAACAACAGATTTCATTGAATATCCGTTATATATTTATTCAATCTGAGAGATAACTACCATTGGACCGTTGTTAACCAACATCAAATGTTTGGATAAGAATTATATGAATTTAAATTAATAAACTTAATACTATATCACTTCCATCTGTGTTGTAGATTGGTTATAAATACCATAAAACCAACCGGATAATATCTGAAATGTTATCGGAGGTTGTAAGTAAAATTATTATTTTATTTGTAGGTATAATATCGATTAACATTGAGATGGAATTGTAAGTAATTTAATAACATTTGGTTGTAAACATGTTTTATTTTTTTTATCTGTTTAATGAAACAACAAATAGGTGAATATGACGGATAAACAATTAAGTTAAGATGTTCTGATAAATCAGTTATCAAACGAACACTGATTGGGTTTTTTTGTTATAAGCTTATGAACGGTACATTAAAATGTTGTAAACGTTTAGTTGAAACATGTAATAATAAGTTATTTCTTCATTTATAATAGCCGATGATTGGCCAACAAAATGTTGATGTTAAATGCTTGGGTTTTAAATAAAGTATCAATGATAAATGCTTGAACATATCAATGGATTGGGCCTCTGTGTTGTAGAGGCTTAGATGGAATAAACCAATGGTTTATATTCTTCGAGTCTTATTACAAATCAAATTATATTATACATCTACTATATGTTTTCAATACTAAAAGGTTAATTGTATTGAGGTTGTTTCTATCAGTATAAACATTTGATGGTATGTTGTTAACATTAATCGAATGAATACAAATAGAGTTATGATTTTTAATACGAAAAACAGGTTTAACTATTACATGGGATTTACTTAACATTAATACATTTAGGATAATTTTAGCAATTGAATTATTACCGATGACAGATTCACGTATTGTTTGTTTAATAGAACATCTGTTCACAATCGAGTTAGAAAACGTTATTATGTTGGAGTTATCAGATAATATAGAAGTTACTTGGATCAGGTTTGGAGATATCAATGTGTTATCAATAATAAGTTTAATTTTGGAATTGGAACCGATTACTAACTTCACATTGACGGTTCTTCTTATGAAGAATTTAACTATAACTTTAGAATTACTACTAATAACAAGGTTGATAACAACATCATTGCCATCTACCCATATTAAAACGTTTGAACAACAATCTATAAAGATGTTGGATTTAATTATTGGTTTATTAATCACTATATTCGATAAACATGCTATTCCAATATAAAATTGAAAGATATTATAACTGTACAACAAAATTTTACCATCACCTCATGTTTTGTCGATCGAAGTGTATCTATCACAGGATAAACATGGACATCATGTTCAGATATGTTTTCTAGACTCTTTGTTGTAAAACCAATTCAATAGTAAAAGTATTTAAATTATAATATTAAATTACTTACCACTCGTTGGTTTTTTATAACTACATCATAAATGTGTATAGTGGTTTACTATAATATATATATATATAATTGAAATAATAACAAAAGGTACAGATTTGTAACTGAACTGAAACCATATGTTTAACAAACAAATAGGTAGTTTGGATCTGTTCTAACCTTTTACAAGATGTAGTAACCGAACGAAGACATCAAATTTTTATATCGATATCTTCTATGATGGTTTTTTACAAACGATGTAAATATTCTATAACCTATTCATTGATTGTATGCTTAAAATTCAACGTCCAAACATTTAATAATACCCATCCATCATTGACCTACTTCATCTACTATCAAAAAACATAACAAAATGTTATCACATATTCACAACGGTGTACCATTCAGTCCGAGGAACGTTTGTTTCCATCTTTCTGTCCATATACACTTTTCAACATAATTAGTAATTAATTAATTATAACGATGGTATCGAATTGATAAAATAACTAATCAAACGTTTGGATTAATTTAAAACAAGATGGTAGTGACTGATGTCACATGGAGGTTGGTTAACATCAAGTGTTGTAAGCCGTCAATAAAGTTTCCACTTATCTATATTATAAATATCATAAAACCACAATATACCAAATGTTATACCTTAAGATGTTATACCGAATAGTTCGGATATGGATTATAATGGTTTAATAAACAATGAACTAACTGATAAAATGTTAACAACGTTCGAAGATCTTAA